>CAZNLA010000208.1:0-9216 GCA_964573385.1 uncultured bacterium | reverse complement strand
AGCCAACGTTTTCCGATTGTTATCTAAATTAAGAAACTTAATACTCATTTCTTTTGTAGTATTTAAAATCGCTGGTCGTATTGGATTTCCTGCGGCGACTGTGTTTATTTTTAATTTCTTGAAAAAATCGCCGGATTTTTCTGAAATGACGATTGCTGTTGATATTAAATGTAATATCGCTACAATTTTGCTGGTTAATCCTAATTCTTCATTTTGTTCGAGTAATATAGACGGTATCCCACACAGTTTTGAGGATAATAAAACCGGACCACAAACATATCCACTGGCGCCAACCACAACATCTGGCTTGAAATCATTTATGATCTTCATGGATTGCCAAACAGCAATACCACTTACCATTTCAGCTATTGATTTTATTTTTTGTGGCAATGTTTTAATGGATAATTTATTTACTATACCATGCACTTGTATGGATTTTATTTTAAAACCTGCAGCAGGAACTTTTTGTGTTTCCGCACGGTCACCGCCAATAAATAATATTTCTGAGTTTGGGTAATTAGCACGAATAGTTTGTGCCAGTGCAATACAGGGGTAAATATGTCCACCTGTACCACCGGTTGCAAACAATATTCGTAATCTGTTTTTATCATTCATTATTTATCACATCTTTTATAAAATGCAATAGTTACATCTTCAGTAATCATTAAACCGTGTTCTATTTTGTTTTCAATATTTTTTACAAAGTTTGTAATTTTTTCTTCAGTATCAATAATTTCTATGATAACCGGCAAACTATCTGATAAATGCAGAAGACCAATAGTATGTATCTTCATATGGGTTCCATAACCAGCAACACCATGGAATACGGATGCTCCGGTAATCCCACTTTTTTGTGCTGCCTGTAATATATATTCATGGGCAGGCATGTTATCAACCGTCATTTTATCAGTTAAATATATTCTTAATAATTTTACTTTTTGATTTTGTAGAAATGGCATTATTATGTTCCTCGGTTATTACAATAAAATTATGCCTTGCATTTCATCTTAGGTCAAGCGGGATTTGTCCGGAAGGCATAATATTTGCTAAAATTAGAAGGAGAAAAAGTTGGAGGAACAAATTTTGACAAATATTCCGATTAAATTGGACTATTCTTATCTTGACCCAGAAGTTACAGCAGAAGAATTAAAATGGTGGCAACCTGCTATCAATATTGCTCATGAACAATTGCATCATGGCACTGGCGCAGGTAATGATTTCTTAGGTTGGATGGAACCGGCTAAAATTATGCCTGCCGAATTATTATCAGAAATTAAAAATGTTGCTGAAAATCTGAAAAAATCTGCTGATATTATGGTTGTTATCGGTATTGGTGGTTCATATTTAGGTGCACGCACTGTTATTGAAGCACTTGCTGGCAAAGATGCTCCTGAAGTTATTTATGCCGGGCAAACATTATCCGCGGATTATACTGCCTGGTTGTTAAACTATCTTGCCGATAAACGATTTTGTATTAATGTCGTGAGTAAATCCGGCACCACCACTGAACCTGCGGTTGCTTTCAGACTATTAAAAAATCTTTTAGAAAAAAATGTTGGTAAAGATGCTGCAAGAAAACTGATTATTGCCAGTACAGATCCGGATTCCGGAGCATTACGGAAAATGTCCAATGATGAAGGATATGTAACATTCCCGATTCCTCAAAATGTGGGCGGAAGATATTCGGTATTCACTGCTGTTGGCATGTTACCGGTGGCTTTTGCCGGTATTGATGTTGACGCTTTTATAAATGGCGCTATCAATTGTGCCGTAGCCTGTGCGGCAGAAAAATCAATCGAAAAAAATCCGGCATATTTATATGCCGCCCTACGTAATCATCTGTATGGGCAGGGGAAAGTTATTGAAATTTTGGCTACATTCGAGCCGAGACTACGTTATTTAGCAGAATGGTGGAAACAGTTATATGGTGAATCAGAAGGTAAAGATGGTATGGGGATATTCCCGGCAAGCGTTGAATTTACCACTGATTTACATTCAATGGGACAGATGATTCAGGATGGCAGAAGAAATATTTTTGAAACGTTTATAACTGTTGCCGGCGGTATGCCATCAGTTATAATTCCGGAAACAGTGGATAATTTAGATGGGCTGAATTTCATTGCCGGGTTAGAGATTGATGAAGTAAATCGTCGTGCGTATCAGGGGACAGCATTGGCTCATCGCGAAGGTGGTGTTCCCAGTATGTCATTTATATTGCCGGAATTATCGGCAAATTCATTTGGTTCATTATTATATTTCTTTGAAAAAGCTTGTGGTATAAGTGGATATTTATTAAGAGTAAATCCTTTTAACCAGCCGGGTGTTGAGGATTATAAAAAGAATATGTTTGCGTTGTTAAATAAACCTGGATTTGCTGATAAAACTGAAAAAGTAGTTGCTGCGATAAAAGAAAAATCCGGCAAATCGATAGTATCATTTTAAATAGTTATAAGGGTTGCGTAAGCAACCCTTATAGTTTGAAGGAAAAAAATGAGAATACTTTTTTTAGATTTAGATACATTGCGTCCTGACCATTTAGGCTGTTACGGTTATCACAGGAATACTTCACCTAATATTGACTTAATAGCTAAATCAGGCGTGATTTTTGAAAATTATCATTGCTCTGACGCACCATGCCTTCCTGCGCGTGCTGCACTTACATCCGGCCGATTTGGTATTCATAATGGTGCTGTGGGGCATGGTGGGACTGCGGCAGATATGCGTTTGGATGGTGCTACGAGAGGTTTTCGTGACCGACTTGATAAACAGTCATTTGCCAATATTTTCCGGCATGCAGGTCTACGAACCGTTTCTATTTCTCCTTTTTCTGAAAGACATAGTTCCTATTGGTTTAATTCCGGTTATAACGAAGTTTATAATACCGGTAAGGGTGGTATGGAATCCGCGGAAGAAGTTTCACCTGTTGCATTAGACTGGATTAACAGAAATGCGGAAAAAGATGACTGGTTTCTCCACATAAATTATTGGGATCCGCATACTCCATATCGTGCTCCTGCTGATTTCGGTAATCCTTTTGAAAATGATATTGCACCTGCATGGATGAATCAGGAAAAACTTGATGAGCATCGTAAAATGGTAGGTCCGCATAAAGTGCGTGAGATTAGCATGTTCAGCAATAATGAAAATCCTGAATATCCGCGACAACCAGGTGAATTACATGACATGAATGATTGGAAGAAATTTATTGATGGATATGATTGCGGAATAAAATATATGGATGATCATATTGGTGAATTATTTAAAGCATTGGCTGAGATTGGCATATTGGATGATATGATGATTATAATTTCATCAGATCATGGTGAAAATATGGGTGAGTTGGGTATTTATGCTGAGCATGCGACTGCTGATTATATTACTACCAGAATTCCAATGATTATAAAATATCCGGGTGCGGCAATAGGACATGTTGATAAAGGTTTGCATTACAATATAGATTTGCTTCCTACTGTTGCTGAATTGTTGAATGTCCCAATACAACCGGAATGGGATGGAAAGTCCTATATGAAGTCTTTGTATGGTGAAGAATGTGGGCATGATTATTTAGTCGTCAGTCAGTGCGCACATGTATGCCAACGGGGTGTAAGGTTTGATAATTGGCATTATATTCGAACATATCATGATGGATTTCATTTATTTCCCAAGGAAATGTTGTTTGATATAGTTAATGACCCGCATGAAGAAAATAACTTAGCATTAACTCACCGTAATGTATGCAATCAGGCAGTCTCTAACTTATTGGATTGGCATGATGAAATGATTACTAAAATGTCATATGCTGAAGACCCAATGCATACTGTATTAAAAGAAGGCGGTCCGTTACACGCGCGCGGAAACTTAAAGATGTATATTGACTATTTAAAAACAACTGAGAGTGAGTATGCCATAGATGATTTGATAAAACGACACCCAAATGAAGTTATATAGTTATTAATAAAACAGGCAGGAACTTTAAATCCTGCCTGTTTTTTATTTGTTTCAGATGAAAAATATTCTTTTAAATGCACGTTTTAATAGCAAAAGTTAAGTTATTAATCTTTATCAGATATATTTAATGTCTCTTCTATTGGTGGTTGTGGTCCCTGACGATAATGGTAGAATAATTGTTGTTCCGCGATTAAACCAATACCAAATATTACTGGTGATAACAGAATTGTGCCAATTGAGAGAGTTAACATTACACCAGGGTAAACAATTTTTTTTTCGGCACATATTGCTGCCCAGAAATCGGTGAATATTAATCCGATGATAAAGAAAGCAATCGCGAAATTACCAAAAAAGTGTAATGGTCGGTTTCGATATTTTGTGATGAATACTACTGTAACTAAATCGAAAAATCCACGTAAAAATCTTTCCCAACCATATTTGCTGACCCCGGTTGTACGTGGGTGATGAGTAACTGATAACTCTACAACCTTAAATCCACGTGCCGCGGCTAATGCTGGTACATAACGGTGCAATTCACCATATAAAACAATTTCTTTTAATACTTCAGCACGGTAACCTTTAAAGCCACAGTTCATATCATGTAATTTTGAGTTTGTGAAATGGCGTACTGTCCAATTGAATATTTTAGAAGGGAATGTTTTACCTATTGGATCAAGTCTTTTTTCTTTCCAACCGCTAACAACATCAGCAGTATTTAATGCTTCCAGAAAACGTGGTATTTCTGCGGGGTCATCCTGCAAATCCGCATCCATAGTAATAATGAAATGCCCGCGTGCAATTCTGAAACCTGTATCTAAACCTGCCGCTTTTCCGCTATTTTTCCGAAAGAATACAGCTTTACATAAAGGGTCATTTTCTGCCAATTGACGTATAATGTTTCGACTGGAATCATTTGAACCATCATCAATGAATATAATTTCAGTTAATATCCCCAGGGTATCAAATTCCTTTCTGATAAGGGTATATAATTTTTCTAAAGAACCTTCTTCATTATAACAAGGAACAACAACAGATACTATTGGGTTTTGCATAAATTTTTAACCTCTTCGTTTTTAGACAAAAAACCCGCCTTAAAGTTTATGTTTTTGGCGGGTAATATTTTTTTAATTTATTTCATCTTCAGGGATATCGGCATTACTGTAAACATTTTGTACATCTTCATTTTCTTCTAAATTATCTATCAGTTTCATCACTAACTCAGCATCTTTACCTCTTACTGTTACAGTGTTTTCCGGAATCATTCTGGCTTCAGCATCTTCAACTTTAATACCGGCATTTTCCAGAACCTCGCGTATTTTATAAACATCGCCCGGTGAGGTATAAACTTCAAAATAATCTTCATCAATAGCTTTAACATCATCTGCGCCGGCATCCAGTGCAGCCATCATAATAGTATCTTCATCTGTACCTTCACTTGGTACAACTATAACACCACGATGTTCAAACATATATCCAACACATCCGGTTTCACCCAGATTACCACCAACAGCTTTAAAAGCAGATCTCATTTCCGGTGCGGTACGGTTTCGATTATCCGTGAAGCAATGAACCATGACAGCAACGCCACCTGGGCCATAACCTTCATAACTAATCTCTTCGTATGCTGCACCTTCTATTTCACCGGTACCGCGCATAATAGCGCGTTTAATATTATCAGCAGGCATTGATGATTCTTTAGCTTTGACAATAGCGTTACGTAAACGCAAATTGTTGGCCGGGTCACCACCACCACTTTTAGCTGCTGCTATGATATCTTTAGCAAGTCTGGTGAAAGTTTTACCACGCATGGCGTCAACTTTACCTTTTTTAATGCGTATATTAGCCCATTTAGAATGTCCGGACATTAGCCGTTCTCCATTGGATAGTAGATTTGAGGTGGATTAGGATTACTCCATTTCCGAATAATTATATCATAATTACATGATAACATGCAAAAGTCATTCTGCTTCCAATTCATGCGATAAACGCATGGAACAGAATTTAGGTCCGCACATGGTGCAATATTCGGTAGAACAATCAAGTCCTAATGTTTGTCTGCGATAATCACGTGCGCGGTCCGGATCCATAGATAATTCAAATTGTTTTTCCCAATTAAACCCGTATCGTGCGCGTGCCATTTCATCATCTTTGTCTCTTGCGCCAGGTTTACCGGTAGCTATATCAGCAGCATGAGCAGCTATTTTTGAAGCAATAATTCCATTCCGTACATCTTCTGCCTCTGGTAATCCCAAATGTTCTTTTGGCGTAACATAACAAATCATTGCCGCGCCATATAAACCGGCAATTGCACCACCGATTGCGCTGGTAATATGGTCATATCCGGGGGCGATATCAGTGACTAACGGACCCAGGACATAAAATGGTGCGTCATCACAATATTCTTGTTGTAATCGCATATTTTTTTCTATCTGATCCATTGGTACATGGCCGGGTCCTTCTATCATAACCTGCACATCTTGCTGCCAGGCACGTCGCGCTAAATCGCCAAGTGCTTTCAATTCACCAAATTGTGCGTCATCGCTGGCGTCATGTAAACAACCGGGACGCAGGCCATCACCAAGTGATAACGTGACGTCATATTTTTTACATATCTCTAATAAATCATCATATCTTTCATACAGTGGGTTTTGTTTATTATGGCGTTTCATCCATTGGGCAGTTAATGCGCCTCCGCGAGATACTATTTTAGTAATACGGCTTTCCAACATTGGTAAATGCTCACGCAATACACCGACATGGACTGTCATGTAATCAACACCTTGTTGCGCCTGTTCTTCAATCACATTCAGTAAATCATCGGCGGTTAAATCCATCGGGTCGTCTACCTGCTCAATAGCCTGATATATGGGCACAGTTCCAATTGGTACATTACTGTTTCTTATTATAGCTTCACGAATGGGGTTTATATCTTTTCCGGTTGATAAATCCATCACAGTATCAGCACCATATTTTAAACAGATATTCAGTTTATCAAGTTCAACTTCAAAACCACTGGATAATGATGAATTACCAATATTCGCGTTTATTTTACATGTTACAGACCTGCCGATAGCCATTGGTAACAATTCGGGATGATTAATATTCGCGGGAATTACAATTCTGCCGTTTGCAACTTCATTACGAATAAATTCTGCTGGTAATGACTCTTTATTAGCAACAAAATTTATCTCTTCAGTAATAATTCCCTGCCGGGCATAATGCATTTGGGTAACGTTGCCTTTTCGACTTTTTACCCAATCAGTTCTTATATTCATGGCGGTGCGCTCCTTTATTTTATATTAACAGGTGCATTGATAATATTTACAGACGAACTCGTACCCTGAACGTCACAAATTAAAAATGCCGGTTCCTGTCACGGTGGAAATGCTGTATTTCTGTGTTTTAGTCTATAGATACTTCACTGTGGTGTCAATGATAAAAAGTCCTTATTTTTTGATAAATAGTTCAAAATATCTACTTCCAGTGGCTCTTTTTGTTTTAAACATCTTTAAAATGCTAATAATTTATGTATATCGAAGTTATTTTATAATCAGGTGAATTATGATAGATACAAAAATAAAAGCATTGTTAATTGGCGTTAACGATTATATAAAACGGATAGGTGAGTTTGCTATTCAGTATGGTATAACAGTTGAGAAAGTCAAACATCATAACGATATTCCTGCTATTTATGATAGCTGTAAATTTGATATTATTTTTATAGATGCAATTTTATTAAAGGGAAAAGATGCTGATAAAGTTAGAGTTGCTATTTTGTCGATGGCGCCAGTTAATATTATTGTATTACCTGAAAAATATAACAGTGAATTGTTGTCAGATTCAGATACTTTAATTTCGCATGATATTAGTTTTATAGATTTCTGTTCTATTATAAAATCTGTAATTAAATCAGTTAGTCTAGTGAAAGAGATAAATGATTTACAAAATGATTACTGTGTAGATTATTCAACAGAAATTACAGATGATTTATATAGATATAAACTTGAAGCGTTAAACGCAATAAGTGTTGCCATAAGTGGTTCGCTTGATTTACAGATAATATTAGATCTTTCATTAGCAAAAATATTGGAAATATCCGGTATGGATACAGGAATAATCTATTTTGTTAATGAAACAGACAATTTTTTAACTATGGCAGCACAACATGGATTAACCAGGAAAGCAACTGAAATGGTTAACTCTTTTCAAATAGCGCCGGGCACTGTAGCCGAAAAAGTGATTCAGTCATATAAACCACTTATTCGCGATTATTTCGATAAATCAGAATTTCCTATCACTAATGAACGTTTTAACTTAATTGCAGGAATAGATATAAAAACACTTGTTGCTATACCGTTGAAATCACGTGAACATATTACAGGAATTTTATATCTACTTAATCAAAAAGTAAGAATTGTTACTACAAACGATTTGGAGATATTATCATTAGCAGGAAATCAAATAGGTCTCGCTATCGATAACGCTAAATTATATAAGTCTTCACGTTTTGAATTAGCAGAAAGAACAAAGGCAGATAATAAGTTAAATGAGACAGTTGAATTATACACCAGAATACTTGATAACATAAATGATATAATTTTTAGTACTGATACTAATGGCAGAATTATCTACATCAATAGTGTTGTGGAAAAGATATTTGGCTATTATCCAGCTGAGATGATAGGGAAACCATTTACTGTTTATGTTCACCAGGAAGATTTGCCAGATTTAATAAAAAAATTCCAACATGTTTTGGAAGGTGCTTATGAACCTTCCAATTATAGAATCCGTCATAAAGATGGTACATATTTATGGGTCAGGTCATCCAGCAAACTTTTTTTTAAAGATAATAAACCTTTTGGTATTAATGGTGTGATGACAGATATAACCAAATTACATATAAATGAATCTGCGATAGATGAAAAGTTTGGAATGATTAATAAATTGACAGCAAATATCCCGGGATTCATTTTTAAATTACGTCATACAAAAGGGATTGGGTGGTTATTTGATTATATCAGCGATGGAGTAGACGATATGGGGTATAGCCCTGCGGATTTAACAGATAATTTTATGTTATTTATTGGTGCATTACGCATGGAGGATCAGGGGAAGTTATGGGCAGAATTAGATGAATCTTTAAGGAATCATACAATTGTAAAGACAATGCTGCGGTATCGAAATAAAGATAGTCATGAAGTAAATATACAATTTTATATTAAGCCTGACATTTGGAACGATAACGATTCCATCTGGTATGGATGCTGT
>CAZNLA010000207.1:4736-9223 GCA_964573385.1 uncultured bacterium | reverse complement strand
GTCAAAGGTAGGCGGGGAAGTTGGGTACAACTTCCCTCCCAATTGGCTACGCCAATGATTTTTGTACTGTTGCGACGTCGAAACAGGGTTTTAAGAAAACTTAATTGTCGTCAGAACCGCTTCGTTCCACCCAATCCCCAAAAATCGATGTAAAAAACAAAATACAACTCATTTTTCATTGACACAATCGGTTTAACAATTATATTATCACTGAAATGGTTTTGTGAGGGGTGGGAATTGGATATTTATTTATATCGGTTGTTGAGATCGGTTGTTATACTTATGTTTGTTGTTTGCGGGGCGGCGATATTTGCGGCTAAGCCGACGGCGGTGCCGGTTGTTATTTGCAATCTTACTGTTACACAACAAATGGTCGCAAATGCTGATGGGTTGTTGACGATGGGGGATAATGTTGTAATTAATTATTCCCTTTCCGCGCCGGCGTCGGTTACTATTGGGATATACAGCAATTTACCTTATGGCATCGGCGCGCGGTGGTATGCGCATCCTTCAACAAAGGTCGCGGAGTTTATCGTTGCTGCTGGTAAGGCAGGGCAACAGGAATATAAGTGTAAAATATCTGATATTCAAAAAGCTGATGTGCCATTGCCGGGTGCGGAGATTAAGGTTAAGAAACCTGCTGATAAGAAGACTCCCGGTGATTTGCCGGGGCAATATGTTGTTGAGGTGCAGGCTGATAAGTCGTTGGCACATATTACATTAAATCTGCAACCAACAGGTGCGGTGGCGGAGCAAAGCCGTTTGATTCCATATTTTCATGGCACAATTCGCGATAGCCATGGCAATTATTTGGTATCCGACCGGATGGCGTGGCGGGGACGCCGTTATTCGCCGACATGGGTGCTGGAAGAAACATACCCGAAAGGTTCACTGGGGCAAGCCAGCGACCCGGCGGAATGTTATGACGGGGCGGTGGACAGCAAGGATAATTTTTATGTGATGACCCGTGGTGGCATATATAAGTTTGGTCCTGACGGTAATCCGGCTATCTGGACAGGTAATGCCGATTATCTGAAATGCCCATACCCCAGCACATATAAAAATTTGTTAGGTGTGCGGTTGGATATTAATATTAAGGGTAAAAAACGTTATGTATTCGGGCCGGGTGGCGGTGGTGCCGGCAGTAAGGATTACGATGCTGAAGAGATGATGAAGCAACCGGGTTTCGCCGCTAATTGGGGTGGGGTAGCCATTGATAAACAGGACAATATTTACCTTAGCCGAATTGACCCGACACCGGAAATACAGGTTTTTGATTCTACTGGAAAATATTTGCGTACACTGCCGGTTCCCAAGGGTATTCGTCCGGAGTTTTTGCGTTTTGGTAAAGAAGGTGGTTTGTGGGTAGGTGGTAATTGCCCATTAACACGTATTAATCCGCAAACCGGCGATGTGGAAATATCAACGAAATCGACACCACGTTATCTGCATATCGCTCCTGACGGCACTATTTATGGAATCAGTGGAATATGGGTGTGGCGCCTGACCCCGGATGGTGAACCACTGCCATTTACTGCAAAAGCACCATATATGCGTGAAAATGGCAACAAGATGAACCTTAGTCCCCGCGACGCGAAAAAGCCGGATAACGCGCCGGGATACACCCCGGATATCCGTGGGATTATGGTTACTGAAAAGGGTGACTTTTATCTTTCTTGTGTTGGCGACCGTTTATTGCATTTCGCGCCGGATGGCACATTTTTGCCGGATACTCCGGCGGTTGCGATACTGCCATCTGAGACCGGACATACCTTTGTTGGCGACCAACCGGCATCGGTTGATATCCAACTAACTAATTTTAGTGATGAACCGGCACAGGTGAAGTTGATAGCCACAGTGCGCAACCTGGCGGGTGATATTATCGCCAGTCATGAAGATAACCGCACTGTTGCCGCACTAATAAGCAAATCTGCGCCATTATCGCTGGGAAAAGCGAAGGATTTTGGTTATTACACCATTGATATACAAGCGAAACAGGATGATAATACATTGATGGCAAGACGGTTATTTGGTGGACGCGTCGCAACACGTGGCAATGATTTTCACCAGTATTCCGCTTTTGGGTCGGTACGTATGGAACGTAACCCGGAGTTAATTCGGCGTATGGGTGGCGGATTAAACCGCAACCACAACCCGGTATATTGGAATGATGTTGAGCCAAAACCCGGCGAGTGGCACCTGCAGCCGGCGGACGCGCTGAACTTTTATAAACAACATGCCATGCCGGCGATGGTAATACTGGGGTATGGTGAGCCATGGTTTAACGGCGGATTCGCGCGATGTCGTATAACCGGTTATGACAATTTCTTCAATTATCTTGCAACTGTTATTAATCAATATAAAGGCACAGCGATGATGTGGCAATGCTGGAACGAACCTAATTATTTTTGGCATGTGCCGGGTCCATACCGATACGAACAATACGTAATAGCATTGAAAGCGACATATGCAATAGCCAAGGCAATCGACCCGGGCACACCGGTTATCTGTGATGGTTTTGCCGGGTCTGCATTGGACATGGGTAACCTTGCTGATAGTGGCGCGACAGGATTTACTGATGGAGTGCCTATTCACTACCCCGGATCAACCATTATTAATTGGGATAATATGCCAATTAACGGCACGGTGGAAAGCAAAGCGGCAATGGTGAAAGAATTAGCAAAAATCCGCGACAAAAAATACCCGGGACAACCGCTATTGAATACCGAAGAAGGATTATGGGGGTTGGCAAACCGCACCCCGGAAGATGGGGCAAAGTTGTTACCGCGTATTTATGTAAGCCAAATGGCAGCAGGACTGGATAGGCTTACCTGGTTTGAATGCTACAGCGATTCGGATCCGTCTTATCTGTTGCGTGGACAGCAGGAAGGGCCATGGCCGGCATATTTTGCCTATGCCACTGCCAGCAAATTGTTGGAAGACGCCTATTATGTCGGACCGATTTCTGATGGTATTGCACAGGCGCAGTTATTTGCCGCAAATGGCAGACCGATCATCGCAGTTTGGAGTATTGAAGGCGAGAAAGAGATTACATTAAATGTAAATTCGAAAAGTGTAACTGTTATCGATTGGCAGGGGAACAGCAGGATTGTAATCGCGAAAGATGGCAAAATAACCATGAAGTTGGGGCAATATATGCAGTATATCACCGGTGCAAACCAGTCGATTTTTGCGGTTGTGGTTAAGAAAAGATTATCAGAAGCACCAATTGAAATAAAAGATGGATTGGATTGCATTTTAAAAGGAAAACAAAATCGACTTGATTTGAATACCATGTTACACGCGGCTAGGCTTGCCCAAATGGTGGCATTGGTGCCTGACCTGTTTAAAAAAATTAAAAAATCTGTAACAGTAAATAATGCTAAAAAGCTACTTGTTAAAGTTTGTGAAAAATTAAAAACATCAGAAATTGATGGCGCGTATTTCTCCAACGCGCATACCGCATTGGCAATATCAAACCAAGTTGGATTTTACATGGAAAGCGGTTCAGTAGATAAAGGTTACAGTAAACGCCTTGCCAGTATTGTTGCTGCATTGGCAGAACAAACAACGCAATATATCGTAAATACAACAGAAAAATGGTATCCGGGCTTAATGTTGCGGGTAGCATTGGACACCACACCAATTCGTCAGAAAACCGCTGCTGACCAACCCTTGGATGAACAGTTCGACCCACAGGTGAACAAAAAACCGGGTGATACTGTTGAGGTGGAAATGACAGTATATAACTGGACAAAAGAAACAATAAACGGCAGTTTGTCACCGGTATTACCACCAGAATGGAAATCTGCTGATAAACAATTTGCCTATACCGTAGAACCAATGAAGTTCGCGCGTTTCACTACCATTGTCACGATACCGGTTGATTGTGTTGACGGTGTTTATAAAATAGGTGTGCGGTCAGGATATAAATATACAGTTCAGCGCGAATTGCATACTTATCGGGTGTCGGTGAAGAAGTGAAAAGGCAAATGCTATATGTTTAATATTTTTTAACCACGAAATACACGAAAAGCACGAAAAGAATAATCGTTCAAATTGAACGTTGATGATTATTCGATGTTGTTATTATTTTTTTGTGTCTGTTATGATTAGTTGAAGTCGGTAGTGGTAATCTGAAATGAATATTATTTATTAGTTTGATATAATCAAAATTTCCTATGTTGAAATAAATACTGAGGAGTTCCCATTGGGTAAGATAAACTTTTTTTATTTTTGCTTATTTTGTGTTTTTTGCAATGCTATATTAGCTATTGAAATGCCATTGACTGTTAAAATAAATCCGAAAGATGGTGCCGAAATGGCACTTATTCCAAGTGGTGAGATTTCAATGGGAATCAGTAAAGGCGATATTGATGTATGGCTTAAAACTCACCCAAATGATAAACGCGAATGGTTTGACAATGAATTACTTCGACGAAAAGTAAAAATAGATTCGTTTTACATGTATAAAACTGAAGTTACAG
>CAZNLA010000207.1:0-4726 GCA_964573385.1 uncultured bacterium | reverse complement strand
GTATATCTAGACGCGTACAGAATATACAGGTATGAAGTTACAGTGGCCCAGTATCGTAAATTTTGTGAGGCTACCGGGCGGAAAATGCCAATAAATGATAGGTGGGAGTGGCAGGATAATTATCCAATAGTTAATATTATGTGGTCTGATGCAAATGCTTATGCAGAATGGGCAGGTGTGGCATTGCCAACTGAAGCACAATGGGAATATGCTGCAAGGGGTGGTGATGATAGGCAATATCCGTGGGGAAACGATTGGCCACCACCAGCGAAATCAGGAAACTTTTCAAGTGAAGCATATAAAATAAATGAAAATAGTTTAAATGTTTATTATTATAATGATGGTTACAAGTTTACATCTCCTGTAGGCACTTTCACCCCGAATCCTTATGGCTTATATGATTTAGCAGGCAATGCTGCAGAATATAGTTTGAATTATTATAATGATGAATTTATAAAAGAAGATTATGATAATATCCATGAATGTTTAGACATATATAGAGATCATGTTGTACGTGGTGGGAATTGGTCGAGTATATCACCGACTCAACTTGGTGTTATTTCTCGTGTTCGCAATGGTGGGTATGGTTTCAGGTGTGTATCAACTTCTCCTATTTCAAATACATTAATTGAAATAATAAGTAACCCAACAGGTGCAACTGTGAAAATTAATGGTGAAGAATGTGGCGTAACACCATTAATTTCATCAATAACTGATGTGAGTAAGGAATCAAAGATTGCAAAAGTAGAAGTCGTAATGAATGAATACCAGGCTGATTCATTCGTAGTGTCGATGAAACCTGCTGATAGACAAATGTTATATTTTGCTTTAAAAAGAAAACCTATCAAAAAAATAATAAACAAGCAAGATGGCGCAGAAATGGTTTTTGTACCTGACGGTGATTTTTTAATGGGAACGAGTGAGGAAGAACTTGCCAGATTATTATTAACCCACAGTAATAATATGATTTTTGGTAATTATAAAAGAGATTATTTTGTGGATAATATGCCACAACATAGGGTGAAATTAGATTCATATTACATGTATAAGTATGAAGTAACAGTATCTCAGTATCGCAATTTTTGTAAGGCAACCAATCGGAAAATGCCTAAAGATAGCCCACCTTGGGGATGGATTGATAACCATCCAATAGTAGGTGTCTATTGGGAAGATGCGAAAGCATACGCAGACTGGGCTGGTGTTGCGTTACCGACTGAGGCACAATGGGAAAAAGCAGCGCGTGGTGAAGATGGACAGATTTATCCATGGGGGAATTATTGGGAAAAAGAAAAAGCAAAATATTCAAAATGGCTTAATGATAAAGGTCAAAATACTGTACCTGTTGGTAGTTATCCTGCAGGTGTTAGTCCATATGGTTGTATGGATATGATTGGCAATGCATCTGAATGGTGTGCTGACTGCTATGACCCGAATTATTACAAGGTATCACCATATAATAATCCTACAGGTGCAGTATTTGGGAGTAAAATATTTCGAGGTGGGTCATGGAGAAGCAAAACTCCTTCATTTATGCGAGCAGCAACTCGTAGGTTGGGTAATAGTGGTTTTGAAGTTGGATTTCGTTGCGCTGTATTAAAAGATGCTGCTGATTTTAATGTAATAGATGCAACTTTATTGCCTGAAGAAATACCTGTTGAAAATATTGCTCAACCACTACCATCATCAAAAATAAATGAAAAAGATGGCGCAACTATGCTACTTATTCCAGCTGGTGATTTTATCATGGGAACAAGTGAAAAAGATGTTAATAATAAAATTGTAAATTATCCATATCTCAGACGTGATGAAATAATAAATGAAACTCCACAACATAAAGTTTATTTAGATTCGTATTATATTTATAAAACTGAAGTGACAGTTGCACAATTCCGAAAGTTTTGTGAAGCAACAAATCGAAAAATGCCAGCGCCACCACCTTTGGGGTGGCATGATAATAATCCGATAGGAGTAGTATATTGGGAAGATGCCAAAGCTTATGCAAGATGGGCCGGTGTAGCATTACCTACTGAAGCTCAATGGGAAAAAGCTGCGCGTGGAGTTGATGCAAGAGAATATATTTGGGATGAATGGGATATTGATAAAGCAAAATGGTGGAATAAAAATGACCATAATCCGAGAATTATTTTTCCCGTTGGCAGTTTTCCAAAGGGGGCAAGTATTTATGGATGTTTAGATATGGCGGGTAATGTAGATGAAATTTGTGCTGATTGGTATGACGCAAATTATTACAAGTTTTCTCCTGAAAAAAATCCAACAGGTCCAGTATCAGGAACATGGCCAGTAATGCGCGGCGATCAATCTATGCGAGTGGCAAAACGAGGTTATTTTAGCCCAACAATTAGCAGTTACTTCTCAGGATTTCGTTGTGCCGCACCAGCATTATCTATACCATCTGATATTAAGACTGAAAAAATACCGAAAGAATTAAATCTTAATAAACTTCCTATTACAAAGATTAATGTAAAAGATGGTGCGAATATGATTTTGATTCCTGATGGTAAATTTGTAATGGGTGATAGTGAAAGTGACAACCCATCATTAGCAAAACTATTAAAATTATATTGTAAAAATAGCAATTCTTTCATATCCAGTTCATCACCCCGAAGAAATGTTGAATTAGATGCTTTTTATATGTACAAAACCGAGGTTACCGTAGGACAATATAAGAAATTTTGTAGAGAAACTGGTAGAGATGATTTGCCTATAAAAGCATTCGGTCACCAGGTTGATAGTCATCCGATAACGACTGTATCATGGGATGATGCAAGGGCATACGCAGATTGGGTTGGTGGTGTATTGCCAACTGAAGCACAATGGGAAAAAGCTGCCCGCGGTACAGATGGCAGGATATTTCCATGGGGAAATGAATGGGATGTCAAAAATGATACGATAAATATACGACCTGTTGGTTCTATCAAAACCGATATTAGTCCATACGGATGTATGGATATGGCTGGAAATGCTAAAGAATGGTGTATGGACTGGTATGATATAGATTATTATAAGACAAGGCCATTAGTGAATCCTCGTGGACCAGATATTGGCATTACACGTGTTGTGCGAGGTGTAATGTATACATCAATAAAACCCTCTTTTTCTATAGGCTTGTCTATTAAACGCGATGGTTTAGATCCTACAATGCGTTGCGGTTTTAGATGTGCGGTGTTGATACCCGGACAATAATGGAAAGTTTTCAATGAATAATTCGCTACACAGTAGAGCCCATGAAGTTCGCGCGTCTCACCATCTTGGCAACAATCCCAACAGATTGTGCTGATGGCTCGGTATTCAGTCAAAATATAAGGGGACGATGCACGTGAATTGCATACTTACAGGGTGGCGGTGAAGAAATAAACGGATATTATCGGGTACAGCCACCAATTTGGGTAACTACTGAAAATTGGGATTTGTGTCAGTACCCGGCAAGTTCTAATCAGAATCGTACCTGCCATAATCTTTCCAGGCAGCTATCATGGCCTGATAATTCTCAACGGGGACATCAGGTTGCACTGCGTTGGATGCACCCAGTACTAATCCTCCGCCTGTTTTGCATTGTTGCAACAATTCTGATGTTTCTGCATAGACTTTATCGGGAGTTGCTGTAAGTAATAATCCACAATCGATATTTCCGCACAGGCATAGTTTGCCTGCGACTGAATCTTTTGCTGCTCGCATAGACATGCCGGCAACCGGGTCTATAGCCTGCAATGCATGCAACCCACTGGTGGCAATATCCTGCAGTGCGCGTGTTAGTTGACCGTCAGAATGCATAATTGCGTATAATCCCATTTCGCGGACAGCGTGCGACCATGTATGCAGTGCGGGGTAAATATATCGCTGCATCTGCTCCGGATTGTAGAATAAACCAGAATTATCGCCAATGTCTGACGCGGTAAAGACAGCATCAGCACCACAATCCTGCAATCGGCGTGCCTCGGATATTCCATAATTAAGAACATTCTGTACCATTACATCAATTTCTTCAGGAGCATCAAACAACAAGTATGAAAATTCCACATAATTTTCAGAACTTGGGATTCCTATAACACCACCACTGCCGGCAATTAACATTAAATCAGCAGGCGCGAGTTCGCGTAAAACTTGTAATTGGCGATATCGCGCTTCAGCTGGCAGGATATAATAAGCCAGTATACCGGGTGCCTGCTCCCAGTAATTATTTGGAACTGACAACGCGGCGTAATGAAATTCGTCAGCGACATTTAAAAGAATTTCCGCATTTTCATATAATGCTTTTTCCTGCTGGGTTGATGTTAGGTTTTCAAACTCTTTACCCAGAATAACATGACGACCGGAAAATTTATCCCACGCCTGAAACTCAATTTCCCATATTGGCACTGCACCTGCAGGTTCGCGACATTCTAGTGCCGCTTTCATATCATCGCGTTTGCTCATATTATTCTCCCATAGTCATAACCGTAATTTTCTTCACATAATTTCTTTTACCTGTTAAATTTACGATAAGGTTTTTGTGTAGGAAAATTTTCTAAATTATTTCTCGTATGGAACAATATCGCGTATAGCATCAGTCAATTGTTGGGCTGTTGGCAGGCTGCCTTTAAATTCAACTGGCAGGTTAGATTGGAGTTGATATTCTGCTACACCAATAGGATTGTTTTTTGTTCTTAACGCAAACTCAACTTCCACATCATCTTTTTCTGCACAGAGAATAATACCTATAGATGCC
>CAZNLA010000206.1:0-9264 GCA_964573385.1 uncultured bacterium | reverse complement strand
CTTGTCGAAGTGACCATTATAAAAGTTCCGCCTAAAATCCTGACTTTTTTTGTGCAGATTTGGTTACTAACGGCCTATATTTCATCCTTAACGGGAAAGAAATCAGGGTTTGTGATTACCGGAAATTACAACAACAGTTTATACTGGCGTTTTGCATAAAGTATTCTGTGTATTTCTACGGTATCACCTTTAATAACAAAGAAAACCATATAACTTTTCACGATTAATATTCGGTATTGATGCAATCTTAAATGCATATCTTTAGCAAGCGGACATATTTCCGGCATATTGACAAGTGTAGCAATGCCATTAATTAATAAATCATAATATTCAATTGCAGTTTTCTTTGAAAAACTATTCAGGTAATCAACAATTTCACGCAAATCATCCTGCGCGATAGGGAAAATTATTATTTTATAATTTCCCATGCACATCTTCTCTCATTTTTTTTGCAAACTCAAAAAAATCTGTCCCTTCAGTGCCAGAAGCTATTTCAACTTCTGCTTCTGCTAATTTTGCATATAACTCAAGTTGTGCCTGCTGTCTTTCATAAGTTTCTATACTCATAACCACCATATCGCCGATGCCATTTTTCGTTATAAAAATTGGTTCGCGTGTTTTGCGACAATATTCACTTATTTCACTGGAATTATTTCGTAAATCTGATATTGGTCTTATATTAGGCATTATCTCACCTCTCAATATTGATAGCTTAATTATATCAAAATTATGATATTTGTCAATGATATATTTTGTCTCACATTATTTTTTTGTAAAAAATTGTGATTTTATAACAAATCAGGGACTGACTCCGAGTGGCGGAGGCAGGAATGTGTCTGGCCCATCAATGACCGCAATTGCCTGTTTGACCAAGGGTATTCCGAGCATCCTGCTCGGATATTTTACGAGCAAGATGCTCGCAATACATTGGGGTTCGTTGCTTTTACATTTCTATGCTGATTTTCTTAATCCCAGTTCTTCTCTTATCAGCATTATTATTCCTATCAGGCCAAAGAATGTGGCGGGGACCCATGCGCCAAGCAATGGGTTTATACCTCTTGTTTCAGTGAGTACCTGTGCCCATTGTGTGCTGACCACAAAGCAAAAAGCGACGATGAATGCTAAAAGCAAACCGGTGAATCCGCCGTGGCGACCAAACCTTACCGCCAATGGGATAGCTAATAAGGCCGCGACCAGTGGCGCCAGCGCATTGGAAAATTTGCGGTGAAGATAATATGTCAGCAGTTTTGGGTCATTGACGATATCGCCCATTGATAATCGTGCGCCTTTGCGCAAATCCAACAATTGCCGTATAGATAACTCTTCCGCGGTGGTGGGGGTATCTGTCATATAATCCCAGACATCATTGCTCATATTCATCCATGAATCCGCGCCGGTTACATCCAGAAATTGTCCCAGGTTGCCGTTTTCGTCAAATGTATACATTCGCGGCGTTTGCATAGGATTAATTGGGTCGGCCATCAGCATCCATTGACCGTTATGATTTTCTGCCACCGGGATTGTTATAATGGTGGGAAATTTGCCCGGATTCGGTTTCATGACGATGACACCGCTTAACCGGTGATTGCGTGAGTCGACATTTTTAATATATACCACCGCGCCATTATCCAGTTTAATTACCTGGTCAGATGGAATTACCGCATCCGGTGACCGATAAGCAATTTTTCGTTTAATTCTTTCCGCCTGATGGCTGGTGTATGGTATAACCCTTTCCTGCAGATATAAAATTCCAGCGGAAATTAGCAGGCAGATAAATATTACCGGCACAATAATGCGGGTCAGTGATATGCCTGCCAGGCGCATCGATTGCAGTTCGCGGTCACGTTCCAGGCGGTTTAACGCCAGTGCCACACCCAGTAAGACCGACGCGGGTATGGCCTGCACCAGTACCGCAGGAAGGTAATATAGCAGCATCATGCCAAAATCATTTATTGGTGCACCGGCGGAATATACAGTGCGTAATAAGATATATAATTGATTCCCAACCAATAACATTACCATTACCACTATCCCTGCTGTAAAAGGTGTAGCCATTTCTGCCAGTAGATAGCGGTCAAACTTTCTCATTTAGCCACCATATATATTCCTACAGGAAACTCTGCCGCTTTATTGAATCCCAGATTTAAATACATGTTAAAAGCGCGGTTATTATCATTAGTTACCGCCAGGTCAACAGACTCAACACCCTGGTTTTGTAAAATTTGTAAACTGGTAATCAACATTGATCGGGCATATCCCCGCCGTTGCATTGTTGGACTCACAGAAATTTCAACTATGCTTGCCACCCCATTACCCTCGTCAACCACCAGATTAACCCCTGCCATAATATCATCGTGATATAAACATAGGCTGGCCTGTGGGTGAATAGCGCCATATTTGCCCGCAAGAATAGCCAGGATGCCATGCCGGCAATCTGATGGCGAATTCCCAAAAAATCCCGGATATAATTTTTTATCCAGAGTGCCATCATTCGCCATAAAAATTAATTCGGCGGCATCATCCAGACGGGTTATGTCCCATGGTTTAATTACGCAATCAGGTGAAATGTTATTGTCAAAATAATATCCCTGCAGGTTTATGGTCATTCTGGTTCGTTGGTACAATTCAAAACCCGCGTCTGTTAAACCATATCCTGCAGATTCCCCCGGAACCAGTTGACGTTCTGCCCGGATATATTCAACTTTTCGTGGTTCGGATAAAATCATTTCTACCGCGTGTTTAGCCATCTCTGTGGCAGTGTCAGTATCATCTATATTCATTGTCCATGGAACAGTAATTTCTGCAGAAACACCATCGTAATCAATTACTATTATCCCCTGCAATAGTCCATTTTTACTCAGAACTATGCCATCCGCCTGTCGTGTAGCACGGATTAATCTGTCGCTCACATAATTTGTAAATGACCGTCCATAGGTATCAAGATATTTCGTGGTGAATTGTGCTAATACAGGTGCCCATTCTGTACTGCCGGCAGAAATTCTGGTAATTAATTCGTTCATTATAATTCCACCTTGCTTTCTTCATTTAATTGTTCATAAATCTTTATAGCCTCTTCTGCTGGTGAATCTGTGACCATTTTCCCATGGTCAAGCACAATAACACGGTCGCATAAGTCGCGTATTGCATCCATGCTATGACTGACGAATATTACGGTACGGCCATTTTTCACCACTTCATGCATTTTACGCAATGATTTATGCTGGAATGCCATATCGCCAACCGCTAAAACTTCATCAAGTAACAATATTTCCGGTTCCAGATGTGCTGCTACGGAAAATGCCAGACGCACATACATCCCGGATGAATAATGTTTTACCGGGGTATCTAAAAATTGCGATATCTCTGAAAACTCAACTATCTCATCAAACTTATTGGCAATTTCTATCTTTTTCATCCCTAAAATGGCGCCATTCAGGTAGATATTTTCTCTGCCGGTTAATTCCGGGTGAAAACCGGTACCAACCTCAAGCAGAGCACCCATGCGGCCATAATATTCAATGGATCCCTGTGTCGGGTTTGTAATGCGCGCCAGTAATTTTAATAATGTGCTTTTGCCACTGCCATTACGCCCGATTAAACCCAATACTCTGCCCCGGTCCAGGGTGAAGTTAATATCCTGTAATGCCCAAAAGCTATTATCTGATGTTATTTTATTTTTACCGGATATGGATAATATCAGGTTATTTATCATTTCATACGTTCGGGTAGATTTTAATTCACCCAATAGATATTGTTTCCATATTCCTGTTGCTATGATAGATTTATTCATTATAGGTCATCCGCAAATTTACGCTGTGCCAGGTGGAAAAAGAAAACTCCGGTGACCAGAATTATTACAGATAATAATATCGGCCAGATAATTTCACTACCAGGCATATATCTATCGCCAAATATACACCAGCGAATACCATCTATCGATGCCATCATTGGGTTCAAACCATATAATATTCTGGTTTTTCCATGTACTAAACTGGTGGGGTATGTTACTGGCGATGCGAAAAACCATATCTGTATTATTACCGGTAATAAATGATTAATATCGCGATACCTGACCCCCCAGCATGAAAACCATATTCCGAATCCTAACGCGGTAATGGCCGCTAATAAGATGAAAAATGGAATAAGTAGCAGTTTCCAGGTAATAACAATAATAACACCCTTGAATATGATGTAAAAAAGTAACAGAAAAATAAATGTTATAAATAGAAACAAAAAGTCATATCCCGCCGGCAAGGCCGCGGCGATGGGCACTGCCAACCGCGGAAAATATACTTTACGAATCATTTCTCCCGAACTTATAACACTGCTTGTTACCCGTTGCAGAATACCCGCGAAAAATTGCCAGACCATTAATCCGCTGAAAACAAATATTGAATAAGGCAAGTCATCAGATGGTACTCTGACAACCCGACCCATAAAAGTTGTAAATACCAGCATTAGTAAAAGTGGTTGTAAAATAACCCAGGCAGTGCCTAATAATGACTGTTTATACCGTACTGATATATCACGCCAGGCAAGAATGAATATTAAATCGCGTCTTTCAATAAGTTCGCGCAACATATCACGCATTGAAAGGCCACCCGCACGAATTATAATATGAGGGATGTTTTTTTCGTTATTAAATATAGAGTTATCATTTTCAACGTTCATTGCTTACAATACATTATCAGTTCATAACCCGGATTTCGGCGATACTCTTTTTTACCTTTGCGTTTTTATTTCCTGTATAGTATTGTTAATACTCCTTATTCTGCTAATTTCCTGCAAATTGGGAAAAATGGCATGTGAAAGCAACTGTTAGTACTTTTTATCGTAGAAAAAATCCAACTGCAGTGTGTTACAGTTGGATTTTTAAATGTTATTAAATATTAAAAGAGTGAAACGTAATTAATTCGTCGTGGTAAAGGTCCATGTATTTGACCATGGTCCGGTTGATGTACCACTCTTCGCGCGTACTCTCCAGTAATATTTAGTATTCGGGTTAAGATTTAATGTTGTTGACGTATCAGTCAGGTTAGTGCTGGATTGCAGGTTTGAACTGAATGCACTATTTGTTGCTAACTGTAATTCATAACGTGGATTTGTCGATCCGATATCAACAGCATTCCAACTTAAATCAACAGCATTTTGCGCGTCTACGTTAGTATCATTATTTGATGGTGAGTTTAACGTTGGCGCGTCAATAGGGCGCGAAGTGGTGAAACTGCGCATTAATGACCATGGCGACCAGGCATTACCGTCACCGGCACGCACTCTCCAGTAATATCGTGTATTAGTTGATAAAGTATCAATATCCAATGATGAATCCGGAATATCGTTTTTATCAACAACCTTGTTGGTGAATCCGGTATCCCGGGCAACCTGTATCTGGTAAACAGTTGCATTGGCGGATGTTAACCATTCCAACGTCAGTGAAACCGGCAAACCGGTAGCACCACCAGCCGGTGATGTAAGGATAGGAGCAACATACTTGCGTGACGTGGTGAATGACTGCGTGTCTGACCATTGCGACCATGTAGTGCCGTTGCCTGCCATAACACGCCAGTAATATGTGACTGCTTCCTGTAATGTGGTTACATCGTAAGAAGTTGAGAATACTTCCGGTGTTGTATAGGCGTTCAGGGTAAATGTATCGTTCTGGGCAAATTCAATTTTGTATGTTGTTGCGTTGGCAACAGCATCCCATGCCATGCTTACAGGAATTGGCACACTGTTTGATGCATCAACAGGTTTGGTCGGTTTCGGTTTTGCCAGCATCTGAGTTGTGGTAAATCGGAATGGTGTTGACCATACACCCCAGTCAGTACCATTACCGGACCGTACGCGCCAGTAATACAGTTGATTGAACTTTAACGCGTTAACAACTATTGATGTTGATGTTGATGCTGTCGGTGTCTGTAAATCGTTAACAAAGTTTGTATCTGATGCTAATTGCGCCTGATACTGTGATGCGCTTGGTGCGGATTTCCATGATAAAGTAACCGGTATTCCGACGCGGACAGCATCATCTGCGGGGGTATCAAGTAAAGGCGCGCTATAAACGATTTTAGCCGCGGTAATAAATGTGCGGATATCGGACCATGGTCCCCATAACTGACCATTTCCGGATCGTACCCGCCAATTATATTTTGTTCTTTCATTTAATCCACTGATATCAGCACTTGGGGTGGTAAGATTATTTTTGTTCAATGCTAATTGTGAAAAATCTGAATATTCTGAAATTTCTATTGTATACATGGAAGCGTTGGCAACGCGTGTCCATGTTGCTGTTGAGGCTGACAATGCCACACCGGTTGCGTTATTCGCTGGTGTTAACAGTGATGGCACCGCAAACGCGCTTGCAGTGGTAAATGACCTTACCTCTGACCAGGGGCCAATTTTCACGCCTAAATATGCGCGAACCCGCCAATAGTATCTGGTATTGGTAGCAAGGTTACTCATTTGGGTGGAATCTTTTATCAAACCGCTTTGCTCATTTATAACATGGGCAAAATCATTATCTATTGATATCTGTACAGTATAATTTAAATCCGCCGGTAATAAGTTCCATTTTAAAGTAGTTGGGCGACCCAGGTCTACCGCGGCGTCTGCAGGTGATACTAACACTGGTTGTGTGCCAAATGGGTCTAATGTACGGAAAGATTGTGGATTTGAATATAATCCCCAATATGTGCCGTTACCACCGCGTACCCGCCAATAATAAACAGTATTTGGGTCCAACGCAGGTGTAGTTACATTGCTATCCGCGGTATCGGTACGGAAAATTGACTGCAGGAAGTTTGATGTTTTCGCAACTTCAACATGGTACGCGGTTGCGGGTGGAGTGTCATCCCAAACCAGAGTTACTTTTGTGCTTAATCCCACTGTTTTATCTGCCGGCGAACGCAATGTTGGCGCGCCATATGGGTTAAGAGTGACGAAATATGATGTGTCAGACCAGTCACCCCAGAAATATTTATTACCGCAACGAACACGCCAGTAATATGTAACACCAGTGCCTAAACCGGTTATTGATGTTACAGGTACTGTTAAATCGTTTTGGTCAATTAATATTGCACTGAAATCAGAATATAATGATACCTGCATTTCGTATCTGCTGGCGGATGAGTTTGGATCCCATTCAATTTGCACTGGTTGGTCTACCGGAACATCCGTTAAACCGTTGGTAGGTGCTGTTGGTAACGGTTTTTTAAATGGGTCAGAAGTGGTAAATGATGCAATGTCTGACCATGGGCCAATACCAGCATGGTTTTCTCCGCGTGCCCGGATATATACTTTTGTATTCGGTTTCACCGGTAACGCCGGGGTCCATGTTAAATCTTTAATGCCGCCCTTACTTTGCGCTATGCGCAGGAATTTTTCATCGTATGACATTTCGCAACTGTATGATGCTGCGTTAGGGTCAGAAGTCCAGGTGAATACGGTATTTTTTGGGTCTGTCGCATCCTGTGGTGGGGTAACGATGACTTTTGCCGGTGGCTTATTGCCTGGCGCTTCCATGGTGGTGAAATAAGACGATTTTGACCAGTCACCCCAACCGGATGATTTGCCGGCACGTACCCGCCACCAATAGATGGCATAATATGCGAGTGGTTTATCAAAAGCGTAACTATTTGTCGTTACATTATCATTGTTAATTAAAAGATTGGAAAATTGTCCGTCACGGGCAACCTGAATTTGATATTTGGTAGAGTTTGTAACTGATGACCAGTCAAATGTTACCATAACAGCCACATCATTGGTTTTGTTAACCGGATTTTGTAACTCCGGTACAGTTATACCTACTGTAAGCGCGGCTGTGGTAAAGGTAAAATACGAAGACCATGGTCCGGTGCTTTTACTGCTTGCCGCGTTAACGCGCCAATAATAACGTGTTGCCGGCATTAAACCTGTTAATTGTTTTGCCGTGCTGCTTACTTTATCGTAAGATTTGTACAATTGCGAAAAATCGCTGGCAATGGCAACCTGTACATTATACCAGGAGGCACCATCTACACGGGTCCATCGAATCAGTGTGGCACGTGGTAAATCTTCTGAATTGTTATCTGGAAATGCTAATACCGGGGCAACCGGTGCGGCATAAATCCCTATGATGCCGGCAACCATAATCAACATGGTAAAGCATAATTTTTTAATTTTGTTCATAACCATAACCTTCTAAAGTTGAATATTGTAACAACGCTAATCAATAATACTACATATCGGCGCGTTTTGTCGCATTATATTACACAAATTTTTGGTAAAATTAATTCAGTGAATACAAATCGTGAATATAATGTGACTGCAATTATACTGCGAAGTCGCGAATATGGCGAGGGGAACAGATTATTTTCGTTGCTGACGCGTGAATTTGGCAAGTTGATTGTTGTTGCCCGGGGTGTGCAAAAGCCTAAATCGAAGTTAGGTCCATTACTGCAGATATTCGCATTGGTGGATATTCGGCTGGTTGCGGGTAAAAGATTTGATATAATTGCTGGTGTCAGTATGCTTAACGCACATTACGCATTGCGAAATGATATTACCGCTTTTGCCTATGCTAGCTATTTTTCTGAATTATTTGACGCGTCACTGGAAGAAAAACAGGAACATCCTGAACTTTTTGATTTGATGTATTATATTTTGGATAAACTAACTAAAGAAAATAACAATAATGAGATGCTGGCAAGGTTCGTTGAATTAAAATTATGCCATGAATTGGGTTACGCACCTTGTTTGGATACCTGCATACATTGCGGCACGCCCATTGCTGTTAATATTAATGGGGTATTAACTCTTCCTGACTGGGTGGCGTTTTCCGGTGAAAATGGTGGCACAGTGTGCCCGGAATGTTCCACCGGGGAATCATGGTTAAAAAAAGTGCCTGCCGGTGCCTTGCAGATTGCAAATATTTTGTATGAATATGGACCTGATGCCATGAAAGATAAGAAAATATCAAAAAGACTACGGGAAGAACTTACAGCATTGACAAAAGATTATATTGAATTAAAATTAGAAGGCAAGATAAAAAGTGCCGATTTTCTAAAAATGATAACCGGTGAATGATATCGGTGTGTAATTTTTTATTTTATAAAGAACTTTTAACTTTATAAAATAATTTTATAAAAGATATACCCAAAACGCATAGTTATGTGTCTAAGATTGTAATAAATAAATTATAGATATAACTTTCGTGTTTTTCAAATATGTTCCGGTGGTAATTCAATGGTGATTGCCTTTCCGAAAGTTATTTAAAATCAGGACTAA
>CAZNLA010000205.1:0-9265 GCA_964573385.1 uncultured bacterium | reverse complement strand
ATATATATTGTTATATGAAAATGTCATGAAAAAATATCTAATTTGCAATTGGCTCCGCATTATAAAGAAATTTAAATTAATATTATTCATTTGATATCTAAATTTAGAAATTAGCTCAACCTTGTTTAAAATTTGGGTTTTTTTCATTACAGGGAGAAAACAATGCGACACATTCCTATTCAAACGGATTACCCTCGTAAGAGAAGGTACATTATCCACAAAAGGGAATCTGTGATTAGGGTAGAAATTATGAAAAATAGTCAAATTTATAATATTATCTAAAGTAAAGCTTTGAAGGATTGTAAAAAATGACAAGAAAATATGTTACTAAATATTATTCTATCCCCAGTAGTAAAAAAGCTGAGACGATAAACGAGACGAGAATCGAGACGAGAAATGGTATTTTCAACTTTTATGCTCCTAATAAAACAAATCAGGAGTTATTTGAAATGTATAATGTCACAACTTTAGCAGAAGTTGAAGCTAAAATAAATGCAGAAGTAAGAGAACAAAAGGCAAAGGATAAAGAACTATTAGAAACATTTTAAGCCGAAACGATGGCAGTGAAAAGAGAATTTGACGATAAAAAAGCCGAAGAAGAAATTAAAAAAATAATCGTGCAAGGAGCTATTAATATCATACGAAGTAACAAAAAGAGATAAACATCAGAGCAACTATATATAATACTGAGTCAGAGTGTGTTTTATCCACAATAACCCCCAATACCTGTTGATAAATAATCTATAACTTTTTCTAATCCCTCTTGCGAAAATGCAAACAAACGTTCTATAATATCTCCACATTGTAATTATCAACAATCACAGCTTTTACTCGCAGCAACAGCAATAACAATTACTACAATTAAAATCACAACAACTAATCGGAGGACAACCGTATGAAAAATTCTTTTTCTTTACTATCATTTTTATGCAAAATTGAGCTATCATTACTTGAAGAATATGCAGATCAAGTCGGATTGAGTGAGACGGATATGGGCAGCTGCATCCCATGGGAAACCTTGAATGCTTATGACGTGAGCCGTCGCTACATGGCTATTATTCGCGAAGCCATACTGCAATCGCCGGAACAGCTAAGAGACCAGATAATGCAGGACTTTTTAGATGTTCACGCACTGGCTGATGGCCGTGGCATAGAATATTTGATAATAACCGGTCGCTGCCAAGAAGAAGCAATAGACCTTACAACACATTTTTCACATTATGACGGTAGCCATGCTAAAGCACTATTCGCATTAATGGAGTTCCCGGATATATTTAAATCGGCACTTCGCTTTGCACATGTTGAAAGCCTGGGAGAAAGCCGCTGGCATAAAACCGGACGTATAGATAATGCACAAGATGAAGTAAGTGAAAATAATCTGAATAAATTGAAGTTAGCAGTAAGCAATCACTGTCATTTGCAGGGACGCGGCACTGGATGTGAAATAGATTTTGAAGACCGTGGTGATGATCTATATGTGTTTGTTTATCCCGAAGATTATACATACAGACACATGGTCTATAAGGATAAATCAGACCTTATTGTTGAATCATATCGTCCAGCATTTGAAATAATATATATCTACCATCGTCCAACGCAAACATTGGAAATCTATTCTAATGTCGGAACACGAGATCGCGAAGCATTAAAAAGGTTCTTCGGGCGTGCTATCCTGGGAGTAGAATTAGGAAATTGGAGCAATGCACGGAGAGTGTATAACCTGGAACATTTAAAAGATTCAACCAGCACATTCCCTCTATCCCCTGCCGATGAAGTAGTTGCGGTAAAAATAAAGAGCTTATGTTTAGTGGATATGACTGATGTTGAAAAACGAGAAATGAAACTGTCGAGTCAATGCAAATATAATAACAATGATGTCTATGAGTTTCTTGATAAGGTGATAAATGACGGTCGGGTGTCGTTGTCACAATTAGAAGTATCGCGCGTGTCATTTCAATTAATATTTAAACGTCGGCAGGATAAAGGGAGACAGGTCACCAGGACATTCACCCTGGCGGCACCGAACACGCATACTTTTAAACGGAATGATCCTTTTGCATTGAAAATCTTAGAATTACTGAAACGGTGGAAAATTGATGTTGCACACGAAAATTATGAGTTTGCTTGATAAACTTGATAAAGCTAAAAATGGTGTATTAGTAAGAGAAAGTAATGTTGAGCCTGAATTACTTAAAATGCTACAAAGTTCTGGGTTAATTGAATATGCTGGACTTGATGACTACAGTGATTGCTGCGACTGCTCATTTGGAACAGGCTGTCCGATAGAAAGGCTGGGTGGTTCTGACGATGAGCCAGAATATGCTGCAATATGTCCCAAAGGTGAAATTCTAATATACAGAGAACAGGATTTAAGGTTATGGCGGATTACTGTTAACGCTGTATTGAAATTAATAGCAGAAAAACTAAATATTAAAATACCTGCAGATATTTTAATCCCTGGGCATCTCTGGGAAATTGGAAAGATTAGCTCGCGGGTCCGGCTATTTCTGATGCGCGATATTTCGAAAAATGATGTTATTGCATTGTCGTCTATTTTCAATGAGCGGCTTAAAGTTATGCGGGGATTAGTATTAGTTCCTGGTGACCTACCAGCGCCAGGAATTTTACCGGAACAGGCTGCAGCAATCTCAATGAACGATGTTGTATATTTAGATGGTAATAAGATAACAGTAAATCGTGAATTACTCTACAAACAATCAGAAATTATCGCTGGTGAAAAAGTGAAAGTGACTACCATTCCAATTGACGTGCCTGCTAATTTCTCATGGCAGCAAGTTATATTAGAATTTGTATCAGATGAAGATGTGAGAATATGGACTGTCAGTGAGCCAGAATTAAAATCATTTGCTGATTTAGGGTTTGCGAATGTTCGTGATGGAAGTCCGATAAAAAGCTGGCAGTTGCTGCGGGAATTTGCTGGCCACGAAGGAGTCTATGATATTAACCATCCGTCAACCATCTATCCACCTGAAAAAATAAGACAACAAGCTGGTGCCGGACAACTACAGCAATCTGCATTCTCTGGCAAACTTGGGTCAGCATTATCTGATTTGTCGAATAAGTTGAAAGAATTATTCCCTGGGATTAAAGGAAAGCCATTTGGTGTTTATGATAATAAGAAACATCAATATAAATCAATAATTAAACTTAAATGGGAACCGGGATATCAATTGATGAAAGGAAAGGAATATAGGATTGGGAAATTATGATAATTTTGCAATAGTTATCATATGAAATTTATACGATTACTCACTCATAAAATATTATTTCTGACAAAGCATATAATGCATTCGACGATGCAATTTATAACTAAAACTCACCCAAATAATCTTAGATGATTTATTAAAGTCGACAATCATATTTGACCGAATACCACATCATTGTGATATAATAAAGTCTGCTAATGATAGATAGAAAATCAATTAGAAACACCTCGGAAAATCAACTGTCATAGGTAGGTGAAAATTCAATGCCGAAAGTAAAACATCATTTTTTAATAAAAAAGCGTATTCTGGTGTTGTTGATAAAAAACATAAGTACAAATTCAATGCCGAAAGTAGGTCAATTATAAATGCCAATTGACAGACTAACATTGATTCGTGATGTCTATCGCCTTCTCATCAATGGGGGTAGAAGCTATGCAGCTTTTACTAATAGAGAACAGCTACTTGTTGAATCGTTACGCGAAAGACAGATGATACTTGATCCGATGTCTGGTTATGGATTGTTGACCCAATACTGTGCTAAGTTTGAAATTTCCTCATATTGTATTGAATATAACTTGCCTCAATATCTTTGGCAGTTACTTACTTTACCTGCGCATGTTTATGGATTACGAAATTGTATTGCATTTTTACGTCAAAACAAAGCTGAATGGCCTATTCCCAAAATACCAGCTGTTGTGTCTAATGATTGGATTCCAGATGAATCCCGCCCAATACTTTTAGCCATTCTTAATAAGATACGCTATGCCATAGAGATAACTTTTCCTGAAGCACCCAATATTGAATCTCTCGCTATGGCATTATTACTCCCTTTTGCTGGTAGGCTTATGTGTTATGTAACAGGAGATGTTGCAACACGTGCAAAAAAGGGAGGACTATGTGTTCTAAAAAACTGGGAAGATGATTTTGAGTTATACTTAGTTGCATTAGATGAAAGGTTATTATCGATAAGTAATACAGCAAAATGTTTAGAACATCAGGTAATTTACAGTGATGCGAGAAACGTCTTATTGCCGAATAAATACTTTACAGCAATGGTAACATCACCACCTTACCCGAATTATCGTGATTATGAGACAATGTTTGCAGCTGAAAATTCCTTGTTAGAATGGCTATATCAAGAAGGATATTCTAAGATTACTCACTTATCAGGAACTATAATTGGAATGAGTTTAGTTTCAAGATTAGTTATGCGTAACCCGAAATCGTCAGTAGCTTCTGATTTTTGTGAAATAATCAATAAACTCAAACGCAATAAACAAGAGCAATATGATGATGATATATATTATCTGCCATATTTACGTAATTACTTTGCCGATTTAGAAGAAGCGTATGGAAATATTGCTACATCATTAGCAAATGGATTCGAGGGTTATATTACAGTTGTTAACAATACTCATCGCGGATTAATTATACCTGTAGCAGAAACTATTATTGATATTTGGCAGACATTAGGTTTTGAAGCGTCTATACACGACGAAATAGAATCTTTTCATGTAGGAAGTAAGAATCCGAGAGCGAAAGGTGTTAGGGGAAAACACGTTGAATATATTATAAAGGTATATAGATAATGCAAGAAAATACAATTATTACACGTACCGGTATTTTCATTAGATATGATGTCGGCGAAGCGTTATTTGCATTTTCTCCTTTTACAGGTCTTGTCTATGCTGTTCCAGAAAATAATGCAAAAGATATTGTTGAATGGCTTGAAGGTGTGGGAGAATGTCCAAAACCTCAAGATAAATATAAAAGTTCATTAGGTGTTGGTTGGCATGTGCCACTTGATTCTGCTGTTTATGATTTACATCGATTACTTCCAGATATTGCTTCTTGGCGGACAGCACCTGTCGCAAATAGACCAATCGTGATTAATTGGCTAATTACTGGTAACTGTCCATTTGCTTGTAGATACTGTTATGCTGAAGATCTTATGCGCGGTAAAGTAGAAGAACCTTCATCTGTTGATATTAAAAATATTGCGAATAACATTATTTCATATAATCCTCTGGTTGTTGTTTTGACAGGTGGTGAACCATTAGTCAGTTCTTATCTTTCAGATGCAATCTCTGCACTTGCAGGTAAAATAGGTATAATAGTAGATACAAGTGGTTTTCTACTTACTGATGAACACATCAAACTTTTTAAGCAAAACCGAGTGATAGTCCGAATCTCATTAGACTCAGAGCGTCCAAAAGTAAATGAATCACAAAGAATATTACAGCAGCATATAAACAATATTTCAACAACACAATACGCAGTAAGTGCAATTACTAGAAGTATTGACGCCGGTTTGACAGTTATTGTTCAGTCTGTTGCTACAAAGAAGACTTCAAATGATCTCCCGTCATTTGGTGATAAGTTATTTCGTCTCGGTGTTACTTCTTGGCGCGTATTAAAGGTTGCTCCATCTTCAACTAACTTAGCTCAATATAAATTGCTTGTTGGTGCCCAAACTGACAAGGGGAAGCCGATAAAAGGAAAAATGGCTCATGGTCCTTATGAATATATTTTTGATGAATTGTTGAAATGCGCTTCAACTCGCTGGAAAAGCAAACTGGCATTACAATTATCATATAATGTCAGTGCCAATGAAGTATTACTTGTAGCACCTAATGGTGAATTTTACACCGAGTCAACTACATCACACGAAAAAATCGTTATCAGCAGCAAAAATCCTTGTTCGCCGGACATAGAATCAATTCGAAGGCTCGTTGACATTAGAGCACACACAGCACGTTATTTGGGACAACCACTACCAGATATCGTATAATTCAATCGGAGAGTAGATAATGGATAAACAAGTTATTATATGTTATACCGACTTAAAGGACTCAACGTCTACAAACGCGTCTATTGGTAACCAACAGTATGATTCATATATTAAGGACCATCTTTCGGTTGGTACACTGCTCGCAGAGCAGTGTACAGGCGTAGTTATTAAAAATATGGGTGATGCACTAATGATTAAGTTCGAGTCTTTTGAACAATCATTATTTTTTGTCACTCGCTTTCAACAGTATTGTACAGAACAACCTGCTCTTGATAGAATCTGTCTTAAATTAAAAATTGGAATTATCAACGGTACTGTCATGACACAACAAGGTGATGATCTTTTAGGAAATGGTGCAAATTTCGGTGCAAGAGTGCAAGCGCAAGCCTTACCTGGTGAAGTGCTATTAGATGAGAACTTTTACAAAGGAATTAAATCTACATGGGGTGATAAAAAGACAGCTATTTTTATCACATCTGTGGGGGAACGAACCCTAAAAGGTTTTGAAGATAATCATATGCTGTATACTTTTAATTGGATACAGTTTGCCAAAGATAATCAAAATGAGTCACTTGCCGGAGTTGTCAAGAAGCATCTTGAATTAGCTTCAGTTGAATTATCTGAGGTTACTGCAGTTGATCTTGCAACCCCAGGAATAATTATATGGCCAATTGTTCCAAGAGATATCCCCACAGCAATTCATAAAGGTCAAACAGAAGTAATTCGTTTACTTACATTACTAGGTTGGCAAATTCATCTGCTGATTACGGATTGTGGTGCCAATAGTTGTCCAGCTGATTACTCATTAAAATTCAAAGTAGCTCTTTATAATTATACCAGTTATCGTGGAATAAAAATAAACGATGTGACATTCCTTTCTCAACTATATAAACCAGAATATAATGACTATATAATTATTCAGAATCTTTTCCAAGATGTATCATCTTCACTTACATTGCAGAATTTACTTGACATTAATAACAAAGAATATGATGGTGTTGTCCGAGATGAAATTGCAAAAAGTGCGACACTTGATTGTCTTCGACCGACACTTACAATGGCAGCAGTATTGTATATATCTAAAAAAATTGAAAAAAAATGCATAGTAATAGCAGGTGGTGATGAGAGGGTGCAATGGGAAATATTTTATGGAATTCAATCAGAACGACAGTGTGTTGGAGCGGTAATGATACCTGCCCTTCGTACACAAGATCATAAACATGAGCGTCAAAGAAAAGACAAACCAAGTTGGCCTTCTTGTCAAGCTTTTATACGGGCAATGGAACAACCAAATCTTGCATGGTGGTCATTTTGCTTATACATAGTTCTTCCTGCATTTCCATCTACTTCCATAAAAATTGGTGATATATCTATTGACCCGCATAACTGGTGTGAGAATGAACCTATACCAGAAGTAACTACTGCTCGTAATGTTGCTAATGCTATTTGGGATCTTGTAGAAAAAGATGCGCCGAAATCAAAAAGCTAAGATTAACATGAAGAATTAGTTTACACAATACTGTGGTAAGACAATAAAGATTATCGATATTTTAACAATTTTCAAGTATGTAATTAAGTCAAATATTACATTAATATTAATGTAAGTATTACTTTTAACTTACCTGTTACTTCATACATATTTAGCTTTATATATCTTATCAACATCAATAGTGCGATACATCGGTTTACCGCCATAAGTACAAATTGGCTTACCGAGTAGCTTTTCGCGTTCTTCTATAGTTATGTTTTTCTGTTTCTTTGTGTTCATATATTAAAAATAATTAAAGACAATTATGGCTCATTACCCAATGAATCCATAAGATCTTGCACTTTACGTTTTCCTGCATCTGTAGATTCTTGATCTATAGAAACATTAAATTGTAATACCTGGCCTTCAGATATCTTTATTTTAAGCCATGACAAAGGTACTGTTACAGGAATTGATTCGTCATTTCCTAATAACAAAGTAACATGTTCACCGTTAATACGATCTACAAACGCTCTCATGGGTTGCACCTTTTGCAGGCAGTATATCCTTTTTTAATCGCCTCTGCTCGAGATATCGGAATCTTACTTCTACTCAGAGAATTACAGCCATCGGCATGATAACATTTGCCAGACTTTGTAATATATACAGTGTCAGTACCTGAGCCAGTATCAGCTACTACAACTCCAGTTGATCCAGTACTACTACTTGATGCTTTACCGCTTTTTACATTAGATGGTGTCGCTGATACAGTGACTTTTTTGCCATCAGATGTGAATACGACATTCCCGCTATTTGCGGTTGTATATAATTTAATACCTGCATTATTAAGAACTTTTATTGCTTCAGCATGTGGATGACCATAGCTGTTACCCAAAGCATAACTAATTACTGCATATGTCGGTTTTACAGCTTTTATGAAAGTGCTATCCGTGCCGTTTCGCGAACCATGATGAGCTACTTTTAATACTGTAGACTGTGGCCAGGGACCGCATGCAGCGCGTTCTTCGCTTTCCATATCACCAGTTAATAAGAAAGATGTATCTTTATATTGAAGTTGCATTACTATGCTGTTGTTATTCGCATCTGAGTTTGTGCCACTTAACAACTCATTCCCCGGAGCGAGAACCTTTATATGCACATCACCGATATCTTGTGTAAAACCTTTTCGCGGCATACCATATTGGATGTTCTTATCTTTAATCATAGATAGGAACTTTTGCTGTATTTTTGAGCCGTGGCTATATCCGCTGTCCCAAACTTTTCCTATCTTGAATTCAGATAAAACATCTGGCATTCCACCGATATGATCCTCATGCGGATGTGTTGCAACAAGTATGTCGATCTGTTTAACACCATGATTCTTCAGGTGTTGAACAACTGTTGAACCATCTGATTTACCACCTGCATCAATAAGCATCGTCTCGCCGGCAGGAAACTGGACTAATATAGAATCGGCCTGTCCGACGTTTATTGCTGTTACAACTAAATTGCCTGCCCATGATGTAATGATAGTGAGTAATAATAGTAAAAAAACAGTAATACGCTCTATTCGCATATTATCCTCCTCTTTTTTATAAGGATAGAACTGATAGTTACTTCCTCTATATAACTATTTGTTTTATATCATATTTTAGTGTATTTTCAAATTTTGATAATTATACCATTTATTTAATTCTTTTTAATACTATAACGCAATTTACAAACTATTTCCATTCGCCTTCCCGGGGTGTGGGAAGATAACCTATCTCTTATGGGCAG
>CAZNLA010000204.1:0-9310 GCA_964573385.1 uncultured bacterium | reverse complement strand
TATAATTACCCGCCGGTACAACAGTACCCGGTTGTTTATGATTCAGATTAGTTAAACCATCCCATGGAATGTCATGTAAACCTTTTGTTAAAAATGCCGCGGATAATAACTGCCGCACAACCTGGCCATCAGCGTTTTTAATATTTAATGAAACATAACCATCTTCCAGCATATTAAGTGGTATATTTACAAATCCTTCCATTTTATTGCTTTCATATAACCCGGTCCAGTCGATAACAGTTTCACCATTCTCAACTTTAACATTAAACTCGCGGTTATCGGTTAATCGTAATGGTTGTGGTTCAACATTCCCTTTGTCCATGAATGTGCCCAATCCCCAGCAATTAATTGCTCTGAAAGTGAATACCCGGTCAGGTGTAACACCCGGTCGGAAAAGGTCTTTCAGGGTAATACGATATTTCGCGTCTGTGCAGAAGTTTGGCTCTGCGGAAATTATAATTTTTCCACCCGGTTTTGGGGTTATACCATCTGTGATAAGAGTCTTCCATGGCAATGCCATTTCCTGAACATATCCTTTACCATCTTTATTTTTAAGAAAAACCTGTTGAGCCCCTTTGGTTTTGGCGTCCTTTAATTTTTCACCGGCATATTTATAAAAATCGATATTTATGACATCTTTACCATCGCGGTCATACCATGCGGTTAACCAGCAAATAGCAGGATTTTTTGTATCATCTGGATTAACAACTATGCGTAATTGCAGACAATCACCCTGAAACCCCATATCACCGGTAATGCTACCCGGGTTATTCATCGGTGTTTCGTCAACCCATTTTGTCAGCACATACAGGTTGTCCTGGTCATACATGGTATAAATCCAGCAACCAATCTTGTCGCGCAGGTTTTCAACGTCACCACAGATAAAAATCCCACCGGACAAATCCCAATCGTTATATTTGCCATCAACCACCACCTTGCCGGGGGTAGGCAATATACGAATCCCAAGGTTCTCAGTCTCCGTCGCAAAAACAGATAAAGAGAGGATTACAAACAAGAACAGAACTAAACAACGCCGCATAGTCGGACTCCTCGAAAAAGATAGTATAAATTTAAACACCAAAACAACCATAAAGTTTTGAATTTTGTAAAACCGGTTTACAAAATATATATCACATCTCTGTTTTTCTAATGGAACAATTAAAACAGAGATAAAAATCAGTTGATATCCAACCAATAAAGGTAAATGTGAAAATAGTTTTAATCAAAAACAAAACCCTGACATAACAAACGCTGAAAACTGAAAACTATTTATCCATCACATACCATGCTGCTACCAGTGGGTATTCTTCAGAACTTCTGGTGTGGTGGTCTTCACCGGCTTCCACTATCACCACATCGCCGGTTTGTACCGGATATTCAACGCCGTCGATGGGAATTATACCTTTACCCTGGATAAAGATGAATACTTCGTCAACCGTATGCACATGGCGTGGTTCCGGATGCGCGATTTCTCCCGGTTTGAAACAATATATACCACCACCGGTGATGATTGCGTCACCCAGAAGTGATGGCAACAAATGGGTTTCACTTGTTGCTAATTCAGATAATTTCAGAAATTTCATACTATGTCCTTTAAAATACTGTTATAAAAAATTAACATGGATAGGCAGGATAAACATGATTTTATTATTTTTGATCCTGTCTAAAAAATAAATTTTCCTACTATTTCACGGATAACCTGCGCAGTTTCGCGCATTTCGTCCGCGGTAGTGCCACGGCCAATGCTTATTCGTATCGCTTCCGCGCTTTGCCCCGGGTCATAACCAAGCGCGGTAATGACATGGGACGCGCCAACGGCACCGGCAGCACAGGCGGCACCGGTACTTACATATATACCACGCAGGTCCAACGCCATCATCAACTTTTCACCGGTGATACCCGCAATCGCGAAATTTATATTCCCTGCCAACCGATTTTGCATATCGCCGTGAAAACGTATGCCGGGTATGTCGCCGATATCATAGATGAAACTGTTTCGCATACCGCATATTTTCGCCAATTCATCAGCATCCGGCAATATTTTTAACGCGGTGGCGAATCCCGCTATCACAGCAGGCGATTCTGTTCCGGCGCGACGACCGGTTTCCTGCTGACCACCATGTAATTGTGGGGTTATACGTGTGCCGGAACGTATATACAACGCGCCGATACCTTTCGGCCCATAAATTTTGTGGGCGGAGATACTAATTAAATCAACCGGGATTTTGGTGGTGTCGATTACTATCTCGCCTGCCGCCTGTACCGCGTCGGTATGAAATAATACATCATTTTTCTTACAAATTTCAGCAATTTCTTTGATGGGTTGAATGGTGCCAATCTCGTTATTCGCCGTCATCACCGATACAAGTATGGTCTTACTGGTAATCGCCTCTGATATCTGTTGTGGAGAAACAATACCGTTTATATCAGGTTTAACGCAGGTGACTTTAAATCCATCACATTCCAGTGCCGCGCAGGTTGCCAGCACGGCATGGTGTTCAATAGCGGTGGTGATGATATGGTTGCCACGCTTGCGGTTTGCCAATGCAGTACCTTTTACAGCAAGGTTATCCGCTTCGGTACCGCCACTGGTGAATATTATTTCGCTGCTTTTCGCGTTGAAATATGCCGCAACATCATCGCGACCATTATCTATTATCGTCCGCGCTTTTCTGCCTTCGGCATGCTGACTGGACGGGTTACCGTATATCGCCTCGCAACCGCGCATAACTTCAATAACACGGGGATCCAATGGGGTCGTTGCGGCATAATCAAGATAAATCACGCGGTTTCCCCCTGTGGTATTATGGTGCCACCAACTGCCACATCATCGCCATCGTAACAAACTACTGCCTGCCCGGGGGTTATCGCCCGTTGTGGTTGGTTAAAAATAACCTGCAGGTTTCCGTCAATTATCCGCGCAATTGCTGGTTGTACCCGCATATTCGACCGGACCTTTGCCAACACTTCACGCGGGGTTTGCCAGTATGGCGCGTCATATTTTCCATAAACCACATCATTTGCCAATACAGTTTTTCGCATTAAATCTTCATTACCGCCGATAACCACACGGTTATTTTCCGCATCGATGCCCACCACATAACGCGGTTCGTTCGATTCAATCCCCAATCCCCGCCGTTGACCAATGGTATAATCGGCAATACCGCGATGTTGTCCCAGTGTCATACCGGTGATATCAACCATCATCCCCGGGTGAAAAACATCCGGCGCGTATTCCAACAGAAAAGCCCGATAATCGTCGTCGGGGACAAAACATATCTCCTGGCTGTCCGGTTTCCCGGCTACCCGCATCCCCAATTCTGCCGCCAATTCACGGGTTTCCGGTTTGTTATACCCAGACAATGGAAAAAGCGTATGCGCCAACTGGTCCTGCGTCATGCCATACAAAACGTAGGTCTGGTCTTTATTTACATCAGTGCCACGCCGTAAAAAGTATCGTCCGGATTCGTCGTCATGGACAATATGGGCATAATGCCCGGTGGCGATATATTCCGCGCCTAATTCACGCGCGTAATCCAACAACAATCCGAACTTTATCCAGCGATTGCATTCAATACAGGGATTGGGGGTTTCACCATCACGGTAAGAGTTTATGAACGGGTCAATAACAGACTTGCGGAATTCATCCTGCACATTTAAAACATAATGCGGAATTTCCAGTTTTGCCGCCACCCGACGGGCATCTTCCACCGCCGATAATGAACAGCATGCCCTATCCCGTTCATCCGGTGTGGGCCACACCTGCAAGGTAACACCAATAACGTCATATCCCTGCCGAACCAGCAAAGCCGCCGCCACCGAACTATCCACCCCGCCAGACATAGCGCAAACTACCCGGATTTTTTTTACAACCGAATTCAAAATAAATTAATCTCCTGAAATATTATACCTTTATGAAGAGAGAAGGGTGAAGAGTGAAGAGTGAAATTTCTTAAATAAAAAATGCTGAACTATTTTTTCTTCACTTTATCAATCGCGTGTAAATCCGGTTTTCCCTTCATTGACCCAAATCGGTGGGCGTATACCCAGGTAAACTCGGCACCTAACAGGAAAATTTGAGATGAATAGTAAACCCATACCAGTAATACTACCAGCGAACCCGCGGCACCGAAGGCAGATGCGGTACCAAATTTCCCAAGATATTGACCTATAAAATATTTACCGATAGTAAACAGCAACGATGTCACTGCCGCACCGGTCCATACATCCCGCCAACTAATTTTAACATGAGGAAGAAACTTATAAACCATGGCAAATATAGCGGTTATAATTACCAGACTGCCGGTGAAATTAATAAATTGAAAGAAATGCCCGCGACTGCCGAAAAAAGAAGCCCACCACATATTAATAGCAGATAATGCTGTTGATATTATAACTGACAATAACAACAGAAATCCTATCACTAAAATCATCCCAAAGGACATCATTCTGGACAAAATCAACCGGCGAATGGCGCCAATCTTAGGTGGTTTAACATGCCATATTCGGTTTAACGCATTCTGTAGTTCAGTAAATACCGTTGATGCACCCACCAGTAATGTAAGAATACCCAGAACTACTGCTGTAATATTTTTGCCATGGTTACTGGTTGCTTTTAATAATCCACGGGCAATAATAACCCCGGTTTCCCCTGTCTGGTCGCGCAATTGCGTTAAAAGATGTCCCTGGGCAGCATCAGGACCATAAATTAAACCGATAATAGCAATGAATATAATTAATAGCGGAGCAAGAGAAAATATGGTGTAATATGCCAGTGCCGCCCCCATACTGGGCACTTCATCTTCTATCCACGCAGTAATAGTTTCTTTAAGTAATGCATAAATATCAAAAAATTTCATTATGCATATATTTAAGCATTTTATTGATGATTAATCAATGATGAGATATTAATTACACAGAGATACACTGAGAAGGTACAGAGATTCACAGAGGGATTAACTATGTTGTGTTTAATCATCAAAATTCAACCAATAAACATCATATTTATCAGATTCTGTCACAGTTTGGAACAGGGCGAGAGCCCGGCTATATCCGGTAACAATAGATAGAATTATAACATATCTGTTTATTGAAAACTGGATAGCCGGGCTCTCGCCCTGTTCCAAACTGTGACCAAACTTGATAGGTATCTATAATATTGCACCCAAAGGTGTAAAGGGTCTAAATTTTGCCTTCTTAATTTTTAATTTATTTCACTCTTCTCTATTCAAAATTCACTCTTCAAAAATAGCCGGGCTCTCGCCCTGTTCCAAACTGTGACCTAACTTAAAAGAGTTTAGTTCAATTGCTACCCTATGATTTTTAAATTTTACATTGTTAATTTTAAATTTAAATCCCTCTCCGTGAATCTCTGTGTCTCCTCTGTGTTTCTCTGTGTAATTAAAATCAAATCAATTCATATTAAATTTTTCAGCAAATCCCGCATTTGCACCCTTGCCCGCGCCAACCTTGACTTCAATGTTCCATTGGGAACTTTTAGGATGGGGGCAATTTCTTCCAGTGACATACCTTCCAGGTGGTGAAGTATAATTACTGTGCGGTGGTCTGGTGATAATTTCATTAATGCCTGCTGAACCTGCGATGACAGGTCATTATCTTCGGCTATTTGTTGTGGTCCGGGCAGGTTATCCGGTATGTCGATTTCCGTATCGTCTTCATTTGCGGTTAATGAGAATGTTGGCCAGGTGAAACGTCGCAATTTGTCGCGCACCATATTCACCGCCAATTGCATCAACCACGCCTGAAAAGCCTGACCATCTTTCAGCGATTTTAATCTTTCAAAACAACGAACAAAGATATCCTGAGTAATGTCGGCAGCATCATCCGCGGAGTTGAGCATCCTGAAAGCAGTGCGATAAACTTTTTGATAATAGCGGTCATATAACAAACGAAAAGCACCGGTATCACCGCTATTAACGCGGTCAATAATCCGGGCATCCTCAGCATATTCTGTATGATTTTCAACTGTCATATTTATCTATAGCCAATAAATACAGGACTTTCGCTTTAGGTCACTTCGACAGGCTCAGTGACCGGTCGCTGAGCCTGTCGAAGCGACCTTTTTATTCACATTTCTTTTTAAATTCGAAAGCCCAATAAATACTATTTTAATGAATCCAGCATTTTTGCGAAATCGTTTTTATCGATATCGGATACGGCGACAATGGTTGTCTTTCCTACCATCCGCGTCTCAACCAATGCCTGTTTACTGGGTGCCATATGGCAACCGGATGCCATGGCGCAATGATGAGTACCTGTCATCTGAAACAAAGTAACGGCGGATAAACCATCAGTGTATGATGTCACCACCATATTACGCTGACAACAATTGCACCAGTCCAGATATTCCCCGCGCAGTTTCATTCCTTTTGGCAACCAACCGAGAGACAGGGAATCACGTCCCAACAATTTTCTTACTTCATCACCGGATACTGCCCGCACCACCGTTGGTATATTTCTATTATTACCCAGTTTTACATCTTTAAAATTGATATTTGTAATATCCATCCGGCTTATTTCTTTACCCCGGGTTGTTACCATACTTAAAATTACACCGTTTTCGCGGTCTATGACCAATTTTTTCGTGAAAACATTACAATTGGCATGGGCTATTATTTCAATACCAGGTCTCCCGGCAAAATTAACGGTTTTAATTATCTGTGCGTTAACACCGGAAATATCATTATTGGCAACCATATCTACCGAGTTATATTTATCACCGACATTATACCATGACTTTTTTCCATCGCACCCCATCTGACATTTTTTGCCATTATCTCCGGTGACATTCATCTGGTATTGGCCTTCTTTCCCCTGGTTCAATTCAAATTTAGCACTCTTACCATTTTGCGTTGTTGTACCGGTTGCGGTATATGTCACCGTTTTGCTGGCTGAATTTGCAAACGCAAGCCATTGGGATGCGGTGCGACCGTCAACGGTGCGATACACTCGCATCCACATAAACCAGCATTGCCAGATGACTGACACCAGAAAAAATATTAACAATATCCTGATGATTTTATTCATTTCATTTCCCCGGAGAATACCAGTGATGTCCCTATACCGGCGCGGTCGGTTAATAAATCATTAGCAGTAATTATCTGATGAGTGGTAATATACGGAGATGCCATTTCGTCTGCAATAGATACAGAATCCTGTTTGCTGGTATGTAATGATAATGCGCCAAACATCAGCATTGCCGCGGCGCCAACGGTGGCGGGTATGATCCACCACCGCATTGTACGTCGGGTAGTGCGGGCAGCAATTGCCGGCCATAAATCTGTTGCAGGTGCCGGCACTGGCAGGCTTTCCAGCAAATTTACAGTTGCTGTCAGAGACTCTGCCTCGCACCGGCACTTTTCACATTCGGATAAATGCTCTGTTACTTCCCGCATTTCATCCGGTGATAATGCTGACAGTTGATATTTAGCTATATTTTCTGTCGATAGACATTTCATGTCTGTATACCTTATTTACTGAAAGTAACAATAAAACCATATGACGATTTAAGCAACGCATCTTTTATCGCTTTAGTAGTGATATTCGCATTTTTCGTGAAAGTTAATGACGCAATTTTGCCGGTATCGTCCAACTTAACACCACTGATGCCATTAACTTTTTTCAAAACCTTCGGTATCTCAGTAAAGCAACCAGCACACATATTCTTCTCCGCTTTGCACATATCAGCATCGATATATACCGTTAACGCCGCAGTCGCTTTGCCATCGGCCTGCATTTTTGCCAATTGTCCGATAATAATCTGCACAAATTTGCTTGCTGTTACTTTAGTTTCATCAATCTTTGCAGTCACAGTATTTGATTTTACTTCAACCGCGGTTACGCCAACAATCACCGATAAACTTTTCTTCAAAATATCCGCGTTTTTATCTGACTTAACGTTTTGCAGTGATACCGTGACTGCCGACAATGCGACTGATGCCGGTTTTGCACTTGCAAATGCGGTAACCGCGCAGATAAACAGGATTAAAATAACCCCAAAAACCATATTTTTCATAAATCTCTCCTTTTATTTTAACCACATATTTTGTGGTTATAATTTAAGGACGGATGTGAAGAGTGTTGGGTTCCATGTATTTGGAGATTTAATTGCGTGATATATTTTTATGATTAAAATCCATTAATCATAAAAATCCTGGTTTAGATAATATAAGAATATGAAATTTCACAGTTAATAAACTATCATAATTACACCTGAATTTATAAATGGGACAACTTTTGTTGTCCCATTTATAAAAAATATTCAAATTAAATTTTCTGTCTATTTTGCGCCAAATTTAAAGTTATCAACATACATCTGGCAATTGCCGTATCCGTTATAAACATAAAATAAAACGCTGGAAAGTCCACTGGTGCTGGCACCTGCATCATAAACCGAGTATTCGGTATAAGTATTATTTAATGAGAAACCGACCTTACCTTTATAACCCTGGAAAATAACCGTCTTGAAGGCATTAGTACCCCATACTGCTGTCTGACTGTGTGCTGTCGTGTTATTATTCCACAGGTTCTTTGTTGCGTTTATTCCCGAATAATATCCGGTATTATTCCAATCGTAGTTATCAAGACGAATAATTTTCTTTGCGGCACTATCATACAGTTCAATCCACTGTTCTACACGGTCAGTTCCGGTCGGTTCCATACAGAGATCCATAGTCATTGCCCAAAGGGTGGCACCACCTGGAAGAGAGATATTCTTCGTTGCACTCTCATAACCATTGCCATCAGAGTTTTGTTTTATATATAAACTTGGTGCCGGGTTGCCAAACGTAGCTACATTAGTAATCGAATGAGAATTACCGCCTCCACCTGCATCACCTCCGGGAAAACCAGAACCACCATCAACGGAAGCGTCGGCATAAGCCGGGGTTGCCCCCCAACGGTAACGTCCCAAACGTGTCCAAGTACCAAGAGGACCGCTGACATTGTTCACCAGTGTACCAGTCGTAAGACCACCAGTCATATCATAGTTCAAATTTACCAGGGTCACTGGAGGTAAACCAGCAGTGACATGACCATCTGCGTATGCCATAATACATTGATTACTGTGACGTTTATCCATTGTACTGGGCAATGTAAGCAAATTATTAGATGAAGTACTGGCATCAGAAATTATAATAGCACTTGATGGGTCAGGAACTTCACCAATTGATGTTCCGCCTAAACTATAATTGAAACCATAACCATTTGGTGTGTTTTTACCCAGAGTTGGACATACTAACACACCCGGATCAACCTTAATATCTGCCCAGACAGAAGATGTGTTAGGAAA
>CAZNLA010000203.1:0-9321 GCA_964573385.1 uncultured bacterium | reverse complement strand
TTTGCTCTTTTGGCCGGTCATGGGTTGATTTTCCTAATTGAAACTTTTCAGCATCTGCAGTATCATCCGCTAAAATCCAGGCACCACCGGTTCCGTGCAAACTAACAGATATGCCATTTTGGCGTGCAACACTGCCCAGTTGTGCCACCGCACGTCCACTTCCCCGTGCTACTGCCAGACTAAGCCTGTTATCGCTAAACATCGCCCAACCTGCGGCATGACCGGCACTATCTAATAATGTTACTGCACCTTCTGGCAATCCGGCTTTTACTAACGCCGGATTTAACGCATATTGCATAATTGCACGGGCAGTATTCAATGCATCACTACCTATTCGAAAAACCACGCAATTACCACCACGTAAAACACCGGTAGCATCAGCAAATACATTCGGTCTGCCTTCAAAGATAAAACCGACTACGCCCAAAGGTGCTAAAACCTGCTGAACCTGCCATCCTTCATGTTGTATAGTTTCTGTTACCTGGCCACATCGCGACGGTGCATTGCGCCATTCACGTAGGCCGGCGATCATATCATTACGCATTTTATCGTTAATCTGAAGTCTGGTAGTAGATCTTCCACGGGATTTTGCACTGCTAACATCAATAATATTAGCTTCCGCAATTTTACCCCAAATTATATCGTCAGCTAAATTCAATGCAAAGTGGTGATAAAAATTAGTGATTGAATTTATTGAAACTGACCCCATTTTTTCAAAAGCAGCACAAGCTTTTCCTACCGCAAAATGAGCAATATCATATTCATCTGCTGGAATATGCAAAATTTCACCAGTTGAATTAACAACAATAATCCTATCACCGGGTTTAAAATTAGTAGCTAATTTATCATCCACGTAAGTAATCATATTGCCATTATAAATAATTGGCATCTTTACTGATAAATGTTCAATTAATGTATTCATGGTGTAATTATACACTTTTTAAAAAAGATTATGAATGTTTAAATTTTATTTTATCTTTAATAAAGGATAAAATAATTCCAACAGCAACCAGAATAAAACCAATTATTAAATTATGATTAATTAATTCATGCAACGTTATTGCAGCGCCTATTGCTGTGAAAATTGGAATGAAAATATTAAAAATAGTTCCTTCCGCGGCTTTTAATTTTCGTAATCCGGCAGTATACAGACGATAAGATATTGCGGTCCCAACAGAACCTATAAGAATGACAGCGAGATATTCATATAAAGATGCATGTAAAATTTTTGTAGTTAATGTAAATACAGCAAAAGGTAAAGAAATAACTGCAGCACGAATAAATATTGCCGCCAGGCAATCCCGTCCTGTTAAATTAAGCAATTTCTTTTGCGCAACTGCATAAATCACCCATACAATTGCAGATAAAATAAGAAAAAGATCACCAATCAGACTTGAAAACAAATGATCTTTATCTATCTTCATGTCTGGATAAATGGTATATACAACTCCTGAAAATGCAATAATAGCACCTAAAACCATAAATTTTGAGACTTTTTCATTCAATAATTTAGCAGAAACCAAAATAAGCAAAATGGGACTTATTTGTGTTAAGAGTGCTGCCATTGTGGCAGAAGTATAATGTATACCAAAATTATATAACAAATAATTCGATGCGATTGCCACGCCTGCTACCCATTGATATATTTCTGTTTGTATTTTCGGACATTCTTCATTGCATTCATGAGTTTCTATATCAGGAAGTAGGTATAAAGTAATTGATGCTATTAATACCCGCGCGAAAGCAATGGTAGACGATGAAAATGCACCATTATTGGTGCTAAGTAATGTCCGTAAGATTATTGGCATTATACTCCAAATTACTACCGCGGACATCGCAAGAATAACCCCTATTAACTTTTCCTTCGTTGAATTGTTCACTACTGCAGATTACCTTAAAATGCACAAATAATGCAACTATTGAAAAAAAAGAAAGGTTTTATTGTAAAAATGAATATTCAAATGGTATAATATTTTTGATGAAGTTATTTGTATTGCTTATAATCTGTTTTTCATTCGCGACTTTATCGTTTGCGTCTATGGTTGATGTCGTCCCAGTCGGATCAAAACTATATAATAAAATTACATATTTAATAAAAAATAAAATAATTACTGATTACAAAGAAAACTTCTCCGGAGAAAATGAAGTATCCAGATATGATTTCGCAGATTCATTAATTGAACCAGCTGAAAGATGTGTCGCAATTGCTGTTGCTCATTCTGGTAAAGAATTAACTCCCGCCCAAAAAAGACGTAATGAATTATTAACTAATTTATTGCAGAATATGAAGCAGAAAGATATAGATAATATTTTTGAAACCATATATATATTATCCGACGAATTTTCTTACGATATAGAACAATTAGTGCCCGGATTGCCCTTACGAATTAAAGAAGCGTTTAAAATAATTAAAGACGAAAAAATATCTTTTGTTAGCAATAAACAAGATTCGACTGATAATATTGTAAATACTTTCCATTTCTCAGTATCAACTTTACCAAACCCTAATTCAATTCTATCTCCAATCCATTATACACCGGCAGATTTAGTGCCTAATATGACTGGTTCACAATTATTAATGCAACGTTCACCTGGTGACGACTCTATTCCTGTAAACATTAATTTAAAAAACACAGCATCTTTAGAAGCATCATTGGATATTGCTATTAATCGTGCATTATTATATGGTTCCATAAGTTCTATCCCCAGTAAAAACCCACTGGATTCAATTATCCCAGACGGTACTGGCAAAGCAATGGTTGGTGTTAAATATGATTTAATTACAATAAATAACTTTGATATTGCGGGGATTGTTGAGTTTCACATAATTCGTACCGGAGAAAGTGGAAATAGAGATATTAAAACTGGTGCGGTAGGTGGAATTGGCATAAAGTGGTAACAGGCTATATATTCATAATATACCCTCATTTTTTTTCATTATAATCAAAGGAGGCTTCAAAATGCCTATTAGTGTAACAGTCTGGAACGAATTCCGTCATGAAAAAAGTAATGACCTCGTTAAATCAATTTATCCTGATGGCATTCATAATGCCATAGCAACCGCCCTAAATTTAAACCCGGAAATTAATGCATTCACTGCAACTTTAGATGAACTTGAAAATGGATTGCCAGATGATGTTTTATCTAAAACTGATGTTTTAATCTGGTGGGGGCATATGGCGCATGATGATGTAAGTGATGAAATTGCAGAGAAAGTAAAACAAGCCGTATTAAATGGTATGGGTTTAATAGTTCTTCATAGCGGTCATTTTAGCAAACCTTTTAAATTACTAATGGGGACATCGTGTAATTTAAAATGGCGTGAAGCAAACGAAAAAGAAAGATTATGGGTTACGTCACCTAATCACCCCATTACTGATGGTATCGGTGAATATATTGAATTGCCGGAAGAAGAGATGTATGGAGAGTTCTTCGATATACCTAATCCCGATGAATTAATATTTACTTCATGGTTCCAGGGTGGAGAGGTTTTCCGCAGTGGTTGCACATTTAATCGTGGACATGGGAAGATATTCTACTTCAGACCGGGACACGAAACTCATCCGACATACCATAATCCGGAAATTCAGCAAGTCATTATGAATGCTGTTCGGTGGCTAGCACCAAACAAAAAAGCGACACCACGTGATTTTGGTAATCGTCAACCGCTTGAGAATTTAAATAAATAGTATTAGTTTCGAAAACCTATCAAACTATTTCACCAGACATTATCTGTAATTAAAGATATTTTAATACAGGTAATTGTCTGGTTTTCTATAGAATAAATTATCAAATTCTGTTAATATGATGTGGTCATGATAGTAGAATGTAAAAAAATACAGGCAGAATTAATTAGTTCAGTTGTTGCTGATATGGTTATAAAAGCTAACTATTCAGCACCAACAGAATTGGTTAATCTAATTCAGAATTCATTAACCAGTGAACAATCTGATACCGGTAAAAACACTTTAAATCTATTACTTGATAATTACAAAATTGCGGAAAATGAAAAACTGCCTATTTGTCAGGATACTGGCATTGCTATTGTTATTGTTGATATCGGGCAACACGTTTTAATTGAAGGTAATTTAGAAGAAGCAATAAATGCAGGCGTTAAAAAGGGGTATCAGGATGGATTATTACGAAAATCTATGCTTGACCACCCATTACGAAGAAAAAATACAGGAGATAATACCCCTGCAATTATCCATTATCATATAAATACAGGTCATTCTTTAAGAATCACCATAATGCCCAAAGGTGGTGGCAGTGAAAACGCAAGTGCGTTGAAGATGCTAAAACCATCCGATGGTGAAGATGGAATTATAAAATTTGTAACTGATCAAGTCATTTCGCAAGCCGCTAATGCATGTCCTCCATTAATTATTGGGGTTGGAATTGGTAGCAATTTTGAAGGTTGCGCTTTACTGGCAAAAAAATCTATTATCTCACGTCCATTAAATACACCATCATCCGATGCTGATAATGCAAGGTTAGAAGAAAAAATATTGAAAGTAATTAATGAATCCGGTATAGGACCCGCAGGATATGGTGGTACAGTAACTGCGTTAGCGGTTCATGTAGATTCGGCGCCTTGCCATCTTGCGTGCTTACCTTGTGCAGTAAATATACAATGTAACGCTCACCGAATATTACAGATTATAATCTGAGGAATAACATTGCCAGAATTATTATATACAATAAATTCTCCGGATGATATAAAGAAATTAAATATTAATCAGTTAAATCAATTATCATCGGAAATACGTGAATTTTTAATAAATAGTATCGCAAAAACAGGTGGTCATTTAGGTTCTAACCTGGGTGTCGTCGAACTAACATTATCCTTACATTACATATTTGACAGTCCTAAAGATTCATTTATTTGGGACGTTAGTCATCAGGCTTACACTCATAAAATCATAACAGGTAGAAGAGATTTATTCCATACCTTAAGGCAACTTAACGGAATATCAGGATTTGCTAAGAAGGAAGAGAGTGAGCATGATATCTTCAATGCCGGTCATGGTGGAACTTCCATATCTGCCGCACTTGGTATTAGCAGAGCAAGAAAAATCAATAGCATTCCTGGTAAAGCAATAGTAATTATAGGTGACGGGTCAATAACCAATGGCATGGCGTTAGAGGCATTAAATGATGCCGGCCATGCAGGAGAAAACCTGTTAGTTATTTTAAATGATAACGCGATGGCTATATCCCCTAATGTTGGGGCTATTGCTAAGTATCTGAGTAAAGGAAGAAGTGATAAGTCATATTTGAAAGCTAAATCTGCCTTTATGACAATGATGAAGAAGTTTCCATTTGGATTATCAATTATTTCGTTTGTGGAGAAGTTTAAATCAGCTATTAAACAAATTGTAATACCGGGAATGTTGTTTGAAGATTTAGGATTTAAATATATTGGTCCGATAGATGGGCATAATTTTCAGGAATTACTGGATACTTTAAACAGTACCAGACATCTGTCCGGCCCGGTTCTTATTCATGTCCATACGATAAAAGGTAAAGGTTATTCTTTTGCGGAGAGCGATGAATGCCGATTCCATGGTGTTGCTGCTTTTGATATTGAATCCGGTGAACCTAAAAATAATTGTGGTAGCGAAACCTTTACAGAAAGATTTGGCCAGGTTTGTTGCAATCTTGCAAAAGATAATGATAAAATAGTAGCAATTACTGCAGCAATGTGCGAAGGAACTGGTCTTAAAACCTTTCGAGAAGAATATCCGGATAGATTCTTTGATGTTGGTATGGCAGAAGAGCACGCAGTTACTATGGCAGCAGGTATGGCACTTGAAGGATTAAAACCGATAGTTGCAATCTATTCAACTTTTATGCAACGTGCTTACGACCAAATTATGCATGATGTGTGCATGCAAAAATTGCCAGTTATATTTGCTATAGATCGCGCTGGTATCACCGGAGAAGACGGCCCAACACATCAGGGAATATTTGATTTATCGTATTTAAATACAATTCCTGGTTTGACAATATTGGCACCTGCTAATTTAGATGAATTAGAATTTATGATGTCATTTGCTGTCAGCGAAAATATCCCAATTGCTATAAGATATCCGAAAGGTTCTTTACATTATTGCAAAGAAGTTTCATTACAACCAATTGAATTAAATAAAGGTCAACTTATAATTAATGGCTCTGATATTTTAATAATCGCAATTGGTTCGATGCTTGATGAAGCCTTAATGACAGCAGAAAATTTAAAACAGCATGATATAAATGTTGCTGTTATAAATGCGAGATTTGCTAAGCCAGTTGATATCACGTTAATAATAGAACATGCAGCAAATAAAAAGATCATTTATTCCATTGAAGATAATATCATTTCAGGTGGATTCGGTGATACGGTGCATAAAATGTTATTAGAAAATAACATCAATACCCCTTTTGTATCATTAGGCTTCCCTGATGAATATATAACACATGGCAGTAGATTAGAATTATTAGATAAATATGGCTTAACCGCAGAAAAAATTACAAATAAAATCATTCTTGATTTAAGTGGAGGAACAAAAATTGTCTAAACCTTTAGTTGGTATACTTATGGGATCAGATTCAGACCTTCCGATTATGAAAGAAACAGCAATGGTATTGGAAGAATTAGGAATCGAATATGATTTAAATGTGATGAGTGCTCACCGAACGCCGGATGATGTCGCTGAATTTGCTCGCGATGCTGCCAGTCGTGGGATAAAAGTTATTGTTGCAGGTGCAGGCGGTGCGGCCCATCTGCCTGGTGTTATTGCGGCATACACCATTTTGCCGGTAATCGGGGTACCGATATCTTCTTCGGCAGCAAGTCTTGGTGGCTTAGACGCATTACTTGCAATAGTACAAATGCCTAAAGGTATACCTGTAGCAACAGTTGCAATTAATGGTGCCAGAAATGCAGGTTTGTTAGCCGCGCAGATTATCGCAACGTCAGATACTAATATTGAACAAAAACTGGCTGAAAGTAGAAAGAAAATGGCCGAAGCAGTCAGAAGTAAAAACCAGGAAATTAAGTCCCGTTGATAAAATATTACAGTTTATTGTTATTATTAATTTCAGTAATAACTTATTCGCAAACACCCACGTATGGTTACATACGTGGACGTGTTTTTTTGCCAGATAAATTCAGCACAAACTCTTTACCTGTTCGCATAAACGATAATATAATTATGACTGATGAAGATGGATATTATATTTCGTTAACTAAAAGTGGTAAGTTAGAAGTAGAATTTCAGGATACCATTTGTCATGTTGATTTACCAGCAAATGAAATTGTAACTAAAGATATCGCCGCGTTGCCAGTTGGAGTAATTATTAATAGCTATAGTTCTGATAAATTACCTTTATCTGCTACCTTAAACGAAGAAGATATCACTGATATCAGGTTTTGTGACAATGCTATCTGGTTACCACAATGTTACAGAAAAAAAGGCATATTAAAAATAAATCATAATAATGAATTCGCAATACCATACAAATCTTCTTCAATTTACAAATTAGACGAAACTATTAATTTACAGAAGTTTAGACGTCAAACTCCATCAAAATCAAAAATAATTATAGATAATTTCAGGCAGAACAACGGTGATAAATTATCATTTCGTTATCAACAGGAAGATGATAACTGGTATACTGCAATAATAAATTCGCAAAAAATAGTTGATGATTTACCTCAAACAGATTTTTATATAATAAATTTTAATAAAAATAACAACATCATTTCAGAAAGAATTGCTGTTGACTTAAATCATCAGGATAAACATATTTCATTCAGTAACCTGATTCTGAAAAATAATAACAAAAGAATGCAGTCTTATCAGGATATAGATGGATATTATCAGTCAAAAATCATTTCACAAAATGTTAACAGAGCAATATCCGGAGATATCTTATTATCTGATAATATGGTAATCAATGCTTCAATTGAAAAAAATACCACTTTTATTATGGAATGCAAGGACTTTGAATATCAATATACACGTTTTAAATGGTTTGTACATGAAGATAATAATTGGCGATTAACTGAATCTGAATGGATGAATAGAGATGGAAACAAACCTACTGCAACAATACATAATTTAAAAAGTGGATCAAAAGTCGATTTTATTGCTTATACAACAACTACCTATGTGCCCAAAATATGGTGTGCAAATGACATGGTAATTCCATATCCAGATTATGATTCATATATAAAGATACCTGTAAAGTTTATAGAATTACCGGTTTTAAAAGGAAAATTGACACGTAAAAATGATGCTATACCATCAACTTCCGGTTTATATATAATACCAATAAAAATAACACCAATTCTAAAAAACATCACTCCAAAAATGGAGCAAGAATTACGTATTAATAAAATGAACTTCGATATTTCAACCGGAAATTTTAATATAATTCTCCCGGGATATGGGAAATACAGATTAGAATTTTATACTTCTGACGATTCTTTTCCTGCAGACAATTTAATTATCGAACAAAATATAAATAGTAAACCGGTAAAATTCATCCTGAAACAATAAGACACTCTTGATTTACTAATCAAGAGTGTCTTTAATAACTTCTCTGTTTACCCTTCGTTATAGAAAACGTATAATCCATCTTTACCGGGGGCAATGATATCAAGGCGTCCGGTACCACGTAAATCCTGCATCCAGAAAAAGATACCTACACCGGTTCCATCTCTTTGCGGACCATAATCTACAACCTGCTTAACAAAACTTTCGCCAGTCCATTTAAAATAATAAATGCCAATATCGTCACCGTCACCAGCATCAGAACGTCTATGGGCACCATATCGTTTTCCGGTAACTAATTCTTCTTCACCATCATTATCAATATCAATCCACATCATATCATGGTATTGTGAATTAAAAGGATCAATAGCATGTTTAATCCAACTTCTATTACCATTCTCATCAACGACCTGTTGCCACCAGTCTAATCCATACCCATGTGCCTGACCGACAATTATATCGTTTAAACCATCTTTATTTACATCAGCAACAATAATAGGTATAGACGCGCAACCGAGATCAAAATCGGCATGATAAATCCATTCACCATTATATGTATCTTCCGGTGCTTCCAACCATCCGTGCGCTAATATAACATCCATTCTTCCATTACCCGCAATGTCCCCTACTCCCAGACCATGTCCTTGTCCACCGTTCCACACAGTATATTCCGCAAACTCGCCTGTACCTTTTCCGTTTGCGTCTTTTATCAATTTGAAAATCTTTAATGAGATCGGAAGAGCACACGTCTGAACTCCAGTCACATTCAGAAAACTCGTAT
>CAZNLA010000202.1:0-9337 GCA_964573385.1 uncultured bacterium | reverse complement strand
CGAGATTTCTGAATGTGACTGGAGTTCAGACGTGTGCTCTTCCGATCTACTACTGGCATAATCCCGCAATATAATGGCGCCATACATAAACCTGTATTGTACATCAGCACCACCGGTTGCTGTTGCGGTTAATGTAACCGGTTTGCCCAATAAAACGGCATTCAATGGTGTGGTTGTTAATGATACTGTCGTTAACGCGGTTTTTGTGGTTATACTCACCACCGGCGATGTAACTGTTGCTGTCGGGTCAAGACCACCCAGGTCTTTGGTGATAACGGTAAGGGTATAGGTTTTTAATGCTGCCGGTGTAAAGGTGCAACTGTTACTTACATTGTAATCGCGTAGTACAAGTGCTCCACTCATAAACTTATATTGGACATTTATCCCGCCGGTACTGGTAGCGGTAAGAGTTACCGGTTTTGTAAGCAGGACGGCATTTGCTGGTGTAGTAACCATGGTAACCGCGGATAATGTTGGTAAAACAACATATACTTTATTTGCGGATGTAACCGTCGCATTCGGGTCTACTGCCTGCGAATCTTTTGCGATAACTGTAATATTATATGTCTGGGCGATTAAAGGATTCCAGCTGAAACTGTTACTGCTGTCAAAATCACGAATTATATCCCCACCATTCATAAATTTATACAATACCGTCCCGCCACCGGTGGGTGTCGCAGTCAGGGTGACGGGTTTACCAATAATTACAGGTGAAACCGGTAAAACCGCCAATGTTACCGCGGAAAGCGCGGGTTTTATAACTAACGATACTACTGGTGAGGTAACTGTTGCCGCCGGGTCAACACCGCCCAGGTCTTTGGCAATCACGGTGAAGGTATAAGTTTTTATGAAAGCGGGGATGAAAGTACAACTGTTACTTGCGGCGAAATCATGCAGGACAGTAATACCACTCATAAACTTATATTGCACATTAACACCACCAGTCGCGGTTGCTGTTAAAGTAACCGGTTTGCTGAATAAGGCGGTAGCGGCAGGTGATGTTGATAAAGAAACTGCAGATAAATCGGCGGCCAATGTTGATTGGCTTAATAAAGTTAAACCAATGACCAACAAACAGATACGTAAAGAAAAATTAATCTTCTTCCGTAACTCCAATGAAAAATTGTTAAGAGTTGATATGTTACTCATATTCGGTATTATTCCTCCTTTTAAATTAACACCATATCATATTAAACAAATCGGAAAAGTTAAGTACGAATAAAAAAATACTTAACGAAAGATAATTAAATTATAAACGAAAAAAATCTTTATGATATCAGGTAATAACCTGATATTTAAAGAAATAATGTTGCGATTTTGTTAGATTATAATAAAGGCATTTGCGAAGAACATCAATCTGAGACTGACACCGAGTGGCGAACACAGGAAGGTGTCTGTCCCATCAGGATTATGCAAGGTTCTCTATTACATCTATAAATTAAAATACGACACTGTTGTAATGTTATATACCCGGTTTTAATTTAATAAAACCGGGTTAATATGTTTAAGCTATACTGTTTCAAATGGCCATGCTGACATGCCACCATCTAAAATGGCGATATTATCATACCCCTTACGTTTTAATTGCAGGTAGGCGGAATAGGCGCGACGACCTACCTTACAGATTAATACTGCCGGTTTATTTTTATCTATCTCTGTCAGTCTTTGCGATAATTCTTCAAGAGGGATATTAACCGCATTCGGTATGGCGCTTATTATAAATTCACCTTCCGTGCGTACATCAATCATTTGGATATTCGGGTTATTGGTTTCCAGTTTGCAGGGATTAATGCCTTTTAATTTTCCGTCTAACTTGTTAAGCATGACGTTTGCAGCCACAATTGATGACGCCATTGCAGACGCGAATGGTGGGGTATACGCCAGGTCCAGCATAGACAGTTGTGTTACCGTTATGCCCATGGCAATGCCGGTAGCAATGGTATCAATTGGTTTATCCACTACGCCAATGCCCACCACTGACGCACCCAGTACCTTGCCGGTTTCTTTGTCGGCGATTAATTTGGTTATGATAGGTTTGTTTCCCGGGTAATAATGCGCGCGATCAGGTGTTGGTACCAATACTGTCTCAATATCAAATCCCGCTTCTATTGCGTCTGTTTCTGATATTCCGGTGCGGGCGACATTACTGTCGAATAATTTTACAATCGCTGTACCCTGTACCCCGGCAAATGAAATATTTTTATCAAATAGATTCGCCACCACTAACCTTCCTGTTTTGTTAGCAGTTGACCCCATGGGTGAATATGTATCATGACCGGATTGACGATTACGTACCGAGGCGCAGTCGCCAACCGCCAGAATATCCGGAATATTAGTGTGGAAATATTCATCGACGACAATTAATCCGCGTTTATCAGTGGTTATACCGGCATCAACAGCAAATGCTGTATTTGGTTTAATGCCTACTGATAAAATAACCATGTCGGCGTCGATAATTCGTGCTGATGTAACCACGGCAGATGCTTCACCAGTTGCATTGCCATTTATCTTTTGGACTGCTTCACCGGTGTAGATATCGACTCCCTTTTTAATCATTGATGACTTTGCTATTGCCGCGATATCCGCGTCGTATCCCGGTAATATCTGGTCTTTCAGTTCAACTACTGACACTTTTATGCCTTTATGTGCCAGGTTTTCTGCCATTTCCAGCCCAATGAAACCACCACCGATGACCACTGCTTTGTTTACTTTTCCGCTATCTACCATGGCGCGGATTTTTTTCGCGTCATTCAAACCACGCACTGTGAAAACGCGTTTCAGGCTTATCCCTTCCAGGGGTGGTATTATAGGTAACGCGCCTGTGGCGACGATTAATTTATCATAGGGGAATATCTTATCTTCGTTGTTGCTAAGGTCGCGAACGGTGACGGTGTGATTGTCGGTTGAAATTGTTATTGCCTGATGACGTGTAAAGACATCAATTCCATTTTCCAACTTAAATTCATCCGGGGTTCGGACGACTAATTCACGTTCTTCAGAGATAATGCCACCGACAAAATATGGCAGGCCACAACCGGCATAAGCAACGTAGTCATCCTGGGTGACGATAGTGACAGAAGAATCCGGATATTCGCGTTTTGCGCGGGCGGCGGCTTTTGTACCGGCAGCAACACCACCTAAAATCAACAATTTCATATCTTAATATCCACCTATTATTGAATTGTTTGAAAATTAATGGTTATTATTGGCTATTTTAATAGTCAATACCTTCCTGTTATTTGTTGAACATCGGGTAATTCTTTAAATATCAGCATTTGATGTTAACTTTACAGATACCATTATTTTCCACAATTCTATTGCGTTGAATAAATTATACCCAATTTATTAAGTTATAAACATATAACGATAAAGTAATATGTTATATTTCACAAAAAGTTTATTATTTCAGGAGTTACGTGGGTAAAGAGAAATCTGCTTAAAATTGGTCACTTTGACAGTCTCAGCAACCGGTCACAGAGTCTGTCAAAGTAATCTTAAGGGAAATATGTCTATAAAATATCTGCAATGGCAAAAAAAAGTTTTTCCGGGGTTATAACTTTTGAATCTTTCTTATAAATATGGTCATTTAAGCAATTAGCTTTGATACTTTCAAATATTTTTCCGCGACAATAAATAGGGGTCATGGAATTAATATTTTCAGTGCTGAAGAATTTTACTATCGGCGTAGTTCCTATTGCCCTGGTTTGTATAGATGTAATACCTTTTTCATTTAATCCGATAATTAACAGGTTGTTTTCTGTCCATCCACCGTGTGTTTCTACCCATTTTTCCGCATTAAAAATAGCCTTGTCTATCCCTAACATTTCGCCTGCCCACAAACCGGCATCTTTGGTTGCTATTGCTTTATCAATTCCCGCGGCGTCTATAACCAGTAAAAAACCTGCCTTATTTGCCAACGCGTTCATTGCCGCAATGGTTAGTTCAGATAATGTAGGTTCTGCCGGGTCTGCTTTTGTACCGTCTATTCCACGCAGTTTTAGCCCTTTATTTGGTAGTATGCCACGCATCGGAATCGAAATATCTTTATATTCATCACGATTTCTGATTACTTTGCCGGTGAAATCCGCAGGTGGTTCGTATCCTGCGGCAATAAACAGGTCAAATTTTGCCTTTAATAATTCTGTTTTTGTATTATCTATCAAGCTTCGGTTATGGTCATACATGGCCATTATTGCCGGTGAATCAATTTTTCCGGTGGATATTAATCCACATTTCATTTTTTTTTCGACTGCAATTTCGCAAATATTTTGATACGGTATACCCTGCATATCCACCCCGCATCTGCCGGGATATGGTCTTACACCGGTGGCAATTGCGGATGAAATTGAGAGGGCGTCATCATTTTTATTTTTTAGCAGAGATACACTACTTGATGTTTGTACCATCTTCAGCATTTTATTTCCGCCGAAGGATTTGCCTTCACGGCCGAATTGGTATGCCTCTGCAACAGATATTACTCCCTGACCCATGCCGGGGACCAATACCACAATGGTGTTTGCAGCATATAGAATATGCATAAAGAAACAGCAAGATAAAAGCGAAATCAATTTCATAAAAACCTCTTGATAATATCCTGCTAATATGCCGGATATTACTAACTAATCAACATTTTCTTCATTTATTTTTAAACATTCCGGCAAAGGTCCGGTGTCAGGTGCAGAAATGCCGGCACTACCTTCTAATTCAGCTATTCTATTTTCTAACTGGGCAATTCTAATCCGCATGGTTTCAAGGCAGGCATGAATCGGGTCAGGCAATTTATCATGATCAAGTATTTGCGGTCTTTTGCCTGCCAGACGCACTATCTCTGCCGGTACACCCACTGCGGTGGAATCCGGTGGTAATGGTTGTAATAATACCGCGTTTGAACCCACCAGCGAATTAGCCCCGACTGTAAATGAGCCGAGAATTTTGGCTCCGGCACCAATTAAAACGTTATCCCCGATAGTCGGATGGCGTTTCCCTTTTTCCTTGCCGGTTCCACCCAGGGTTGAACCCTGGAACATTGTTACATTATCACCAATTTCCGCAGTTTCACCGATTACAATACCGGTGCCGTGGTCGATAAAGAATCCTTCACCGATTACAGCAGCAGGATGTATTTCGACGCCGGTTAAAAACCGTGCTATCTGTGATAAAACCCGTGCGGTGGTTTTTAATTCCATTCGCCAGAATTTATGGGCAATACGATGCCACCAGATAGCATGTAAACCAGAATAGCAAATCATTACTTCGGTTGCACTGCGTGCCGCCGGATCGCGTTCAAATACGGCCAAAATATCCCGACGCAATTGCTTAAACATATAACAATCTCCAATAAAAATAAATTATACGATACTAAAATATAGGGGTCAATCAGGATTTTCCTTATATTTTTTGTATGTATGCGGTAAGTGCCTTAGTTGCTTCTTCGTGGTCATCAAAATGAATTGTTTTATCAGCAAGTATCTGATAATTTTCATGACCTTTTCCAGCAAGAATTATAACATCATCAGGCGATGCATCCAAAATAGCGGTTTGGATTGCTGTCGCGCGGTCAGTAATAGTGGTTATTTTCCCCAAATCAGCAGGTATAAAACCGGTCATTATCTCTGCGATTATATCTTCCGGTTTTTCTTTGCGTGGGTTGTCACTGGTGACAATGATTTTATCAGCCAATTTTGCCGCAATCGCCGCCATTTGTGGTCGTTTTCCGCGGTCGCGGTCACCGCCACAACCAAATAATACAGTTATTTTTCCTGTCGCGACATCATGGGCGGTGGTTAGTATCTTTTCCAGTCCATCCGGGGTATGGGCGTAATCCACAATAACCGTAGGCGCGCCGGTAAAGTCCGGAACTGTCTGGAACCTGCCGGTGACGGGTGGAATTTCGCGCAGTGCTGATATTGCATCAATTACCGGTATGCCGGATATCACGGCCAATGTAAGGGCCGCGATAGCGTTAGAAACATTGAATCTGCCGACTAATTGCATTGATACAGCATATTCACCGGTAGGGGTGCAAAATGTAAAACTGGTACCATTTGCGGTTAATGTAATATCAACCGCGCGATACGTGCCATTATTAATGCCGTAGGTTATGGGATTTTCCACAGAGTTGATAAAGGTATCAGCATGCGGGTCGTCAGCATTTATAACTGCCGGAAAATTGGGAATTGTATGATATTTTTCGTCTGTGAATAATGATAGTTTCGCTTCAAGATATTTTTCGATACAACCATGAAAATCAAGATGGTCCTGAGTTATATTAGTCATAGCGACAGCAGCAAATTTGCAACCTGTCACCCGGTGCTGGCATAACGCATGGGATGAAACTTCCATAACCACGTATTCATGCCCGCTATCTGCCATCCTTGCCAGCAGGTTTTGCAAATCCGGTGCTTGCGGGGTGGTGTGTTTGGCGGCAATCACTTCATTATCAAAAATATATGCCAAAGTACCAATAAGCCCGGATTTGTGACCGCATTGTTGCAAAACTCCCCGTAAGATGGTTGTTACTGTTGTTTTACCATTTGTGCCGGTTACACCAATTACTTTAACCTTATCAGATGGGTTACCATAAAACTCCGCGGATATTTCTGCCATAGCTTTGGTGGTATCATTACATAAAATAGCATTCTTATCCGACGGAAAATCATCGGTATTATCTATCAGCACCGCAGCGGCACCTTTGTCGTAAACATCATTTATATAACGATGTCCATCAACGGTAACGCCATGAATACAGCAAAATAGATCTCCGGGTTTAACCATACGTGAATCATATGAAATGCCGGTTATTACTGTGTCCGGATTACCAATAACCTGATAATTAAATTTTTCTGAAAGGGTTGCGATATTAATCATAATATTACCTGAAAAGTTATTTCTATAACTTATTATACTGCTGTTAACAGTTAAATCCTGCGATATGAAAAAAAATGAGAAAAATAATCAAAACTTTTCATATTATCAGTTGAAATTCATCAATTAGTCTGGTAGACTACCCGACGGGACAGAATATAAATAAAGGTAACATTTACAATGAAAAAAGCATTAATGGTTTGGGGTGGCTGGGACGGTCATGAACCGAAACAGTGCGTTGATATTTTTGAGCCTTTTCTGCGTGAAAAAGGTTATGACGTTCGCGTATGCGATAATTTAGAAGTGTATCTGGATACAGAATACATGGAATCCGTAAGCCTGGTAGTTCCAGTGTGGACGATGGGTTCAATAACTGGTGAACAGGAAGGCGGTTTGCTTAACGCTGTTCGTAATGGCGTTGGAATAGCCGGTTGGCATGGTGGCATGTGCGATGCTTACCGTAATAATACAGAGTATCAGTTTATGACTGGTGGGCAGTGGGTATCACATCCCGGTGGTGTGATTAAATACACTGTGAATATTACAGCACCAGAAGATCAAATCGTTGCCGGATTATCAGATTTTGAAATAGAATCCGAACAGTATTATATGCATACCGACCCATCAAACACCGTTTTGGCAACAACAACATTCAATAATGAACATTGCGAATGGATAGATGGTTGCGTTATGCCGGTTGTCTGGAAAAGAATGTGGGGAAGCGGTCGGGTATTTTACACATCTTTAGGACATGTAGCAAAAGATTTCATGGTACCGGAAGCGTTGGAAATCGTAAAACGCGGTATGATGTGGGCAAGTAAATAATTAAAACAGGTTAGTAGAAATCTGCAAGAAAATGGTCGCTTCGACAGGCTCAGCGACCGGTCACTGAGCCTGTCGAAGTGACCTTAAGCGAAAGTATAGTAAAAAATCCCCTGATAAAATCAGGGGATTTTTTTTGAATATTATCTTTTAAGAATGACTATTTTTTAATAACTTTTTTTGCAGGTGCAACAACTTTAGCTTTTATAGCAGGTACAGCAGCTTTTGCTTTTGCAACAGGAGCAGTGGCTTTAGCTTTTACAGCAGGTACAGCAACTTTAGCTTTTGCAACTGGAGTTGAAACTTTTGCTTTAACTGGTGCTGTTTTCTCTTTTGCTTGAACAGCAGGTACAGCAACTTTTGCTTTTACAGCAGTGGCAGCAACTTTAGCTTTTGCAACTGGAGTGGAAACTTTTGCTTTAACTGTTGCTGTTTTCTCTTTTGCTTGAACAGCAGGTACAGCAACTTTTGCTTTTACAGCAGGGGCAGCAGCTTTAACTTTTTCAACCGGCGTAGTAACTTTTTCAACCGGCGCAGTAACTTTTACAGCAGGTGGTGTTACTTTTACAGCAGGAACTTTCATACCTGCTGAAGCAGAAATCATGGCTACAAAAGCCATTGCAACGATAATGGTGATGAATCTCATCATTGACTCCTTTGTTTTGTTTGATATTTTTTTGGATTTAGATTTTATCTACATTTATATATATATCCCCATAAATTGTATAAAATAAACCAATTTAATATTTATAAAAAAATCCCCCAATTTATATTGGGGGATTTTTATTTTTATGCTTTTGGTGTATCTTTTCCCTTATCTTCTACTTCTCCGTCTTTCTTTCCATGCTTTTTGCCTTTCCCTTTTCCCTTACCGTGTCCCTTGCCTTTTCCGGCTTTATCTTTTCCATCGCCTTTTTCGCCGTCTGCTTTGTCCTTCTCCGCGCCATCTTTATCGCCGTTACAGGCTTTGTCTTTGTCTCCATCTTTAGGAGCATCTTTATCGTTTTCGCAATTGCCGCAGCCGCCCTTTTCAGCATCAGCTTTTTCACCTTGTGCCTGCAATGCTACAATCCCGCTTTTTCCAGATACTGAACTGAACTTTGCCTGTCCAGCCTGGATAGAAAGCATAGCTATAAACGCTATAGCTACAATAATGGTAATAAACTTCATATGTTTTCCTCTTTTTTTATTTTTTCAAGTTAAAATAACTTTGACAGTCTACTTGTACCCTGAATTATATATTTATACGCAATTTATCAATGTCAGTTTCAGAAAAACAATAAAAAAAAGCAGTTCCAATTTTATCAATTGGAACTGCTTTTTAATGACTTACTGTGGTTTACAGATTATTTATCTGACGGGCCTGCTCCCTGGATAGCAGCCTGTGCCGCGGCTAAACGGGCAACAGGAATGCGTTTTGGTGAACAGCTAACATAGGTTAAGCCAATCTGATGACAGAATTTAACTGAATCAGGATCACCACCGTGTTCTCCGCAGATACCTAACTTGATATTCGGACGTACAGCCTTTGCGTCTTCAACGCAGATTTTCATCAGACGGCCAACGCCAACGGTATCGATTGATTCTGTTGGGTCAACTTTGAGGATTTTCTTGTCAATATAAACTGGCAGGAACTTGGCTGCGTCGTCGC
>CAZNLA010000201.1:0-9398 GCA_964573385.1 uncultured bacterium | reverse complement strand
TGTCGAAGCGACCATTTTTAAGCAAATTTCTCTTTGAAAGCGAAAGTCCTGTAATTAAATGTTGTTTTTCGGTTAGCTATGATCGCTGATGTTTATCAATTAAATTAGGGGGAATAATTATGTCAAATTGTTGTGGTAAAGGCGATGTATTAATTTACGCCTGTTCCGGTGGATCTAATGTAGGTCAACTATCAAATGATGCTGCCAAAGCCTTGGACATTTCTGGTCAGGGAAGTTTTTTCTGCCTGATTGGTGTTGGCGCGCAATTGCCAAATTTCATTGAGCGCACAAAAAAGGTCGGTACAACCGTTGTCGCTATCGATGGTTGCGGTGTAGCCTGTGCGAAAAAGGCATTGGAAAATGTCGGATGTAAAGCGGATAAATATGTAGTTGTCACTGACCTTGGTATTGAAAAAGGTCATCATTTCAACCACACCCAGGAAGAAATCGACAAAGTGGTTAACTCGGTTGTCGAATCTTTAAATTCAACTGGATGTTGTGGATAATCAGAGGAAATATGAAGAAATCTTATGTAAAAGTAAATGCCGGCATATGCGGTTTTGTGTCGGAAATCACTGCGACGTCTGATGAAGACCAGATGGTGACTTTTAGCGTTGATACTCCATGTGAGAATATCAAAGGTATCATAGCTAAGTTACCGGAAGAAATTGATGCCTATCAGGAATTAGGTGATGGGTATGATGGCGCTATTTGGACTGCGGCACGGGGAACATTGCGTGGTTGTTGTACCGGTTGTGTTGTGCCGACTGCTTTCTTTAAAGTTATGCAGATTGCCGCGGAATTGTCATTGCCATGTCCCGTATCAATGCAGTTAGAACGAATTGACGGAGAATAATTAATGTCTAATCTTGGTAAAATATTAATAGTCGTTTTGCTGATAGCAATTATCATTACGATAAAAATAAAGCAAAACGATAAAACTGTAACGCCACCACCACCGCCACCATCGCAACCAATACCGGTAACACTGACGAATAAAAAAGCTGTTGTTGACAAGCCGTTAACGGTGAAAAAAACGACAGATAAACCGGCAGATAAACCGGCAGAAACGCCGCCAAAACCGAAAAAGAGTATCACAGTCATACCGGTACCTAAACCTGCTGTTGTACAACCTAAAAGTGCGGCATTACCACGTTTGCTGGAATTAGGGTCAGATTCATGCCAACCATGCAGAATGATGCAACCAATACTGGCAGAATTGCGCAGTGAATATGCCGGTAAATTGCAGGTAGATTTTATTGATATTTATCAGGATAAAACGGCATCAGAAAAATACAATATACAATTTATTCCGGTGCAGTTATTTTATGACGCAAATGGTAAAGAGATATTCCGTCATACCGGATTTATCCCCAAAAGCAAAATTATTGATAAGTTTAATGAATTGAATGTAAAACTGTAAAAGGATACCTGATGATAAATAGATTTTGTGTAGTTTTGTTTTTATCTGCTTTGTTTTTTGTAAATAACACCCTGTGTGCTGTAACTAAAGAAACATCCGCATTAAAAACAATGAAGGCGATTACTATTAATGACACATATATGGGATTAAGTAATGGACCATTAAGTAACGCCACATTAGAAGAATTACCGAAAGGTATTCTTATGCAGTCCGGAAAAATAATCATTTCAGATAAGCAACTATCAACTGAAATTGCAAAAGAAAAACCGGAAATGCAGCAAATATTGAAAGATAACAGCTTTTTTATTCTGGAAAAAATGTCAATGAACTTGCTCCTTAATGTAGAAGCACGGGCATGGGCAAAATCAATTAAACGGGATACTAAAAAAGAAAATGACGCGGCTATAATACAGGCCTATCTGGAAAGTTTAACTGATAAAGTTGTTATATCAGATGCGGAAACGCGATTATTTTATGATGGTAATAAAGATATGATGGGTGGGGCAACCTATGCCGAAGTATCAAAAGATTTAAAAACTTACCTGCATGATAAAAAAATGGAAGAACTGATTGATGGCCACATAAATAGCTTAAGCACCCGTGTTCCGGTGATAATAAATAGCACATGGTTGAAATCTCTGGCATTAAAAATGTTGGATAATCCCGTAGATAAAGCGCGTCGTTCTGGTAAACCAGCTATGATAGATTTTGGCGCGGATGGCTGTCGTCCCTGCGAAATGATGACGCCTATTATTGATGAATTGAAAAAAAGTTATATTGACCAGTGTGAAATATTATTTGTGCATGTTCGTCAACAACAAATTCTTGCGGCACGCTATGGCATTTCTTCAATACCGGTTCAGATTTTTTTTGATAAAGATGGCAAAGAAGTTTATCGTCATACCGGATTTTTCCCGAAGGATAAAATAGTTGAGCAACTGACAAAATTAGGGGTTAGATAGCTGTATGGAACAGCTATTTATAACTTTGACAAATGCGGTAGAGGGTTCTGCCGTGGTGGCAATAACTGCCTCTTTTGTCTGGGGTGTACTTAGTATAATTCTCAGTCCATGTCATCTCGCCAGCATTCCCCTCATCGTCGGGTTCATCTCCGAGCAAAAAGAGCTTACCATACGTCGTGCTTTTTGGACGGCGACATTATTTTCTTTGGGGATATTGGTTACTATCGCGGTAATCGGCATTTTAACGTCTATTGCCGGACGTATGGCCGGTGACATGGGCAGTTGGGGTAATTATATTGTAGCAATGATATTTTTTATCGTCGGTTTGCACCTGTTGGGTGTTATCCCACTGCCATTCAGCGGTCCCGGCCAGGTTAGTATGCAACGCAAAGGTCTTCTCGCCGCGTTTCTTCTGGGTCTTATTTTCGGTATCGCTCTCGGCCCCTGCACTTTCGCCTTTATGGCCCCTGTCCTTGCCGTAACCTTCAGGTTAGGCGCAATTTTCCCTATATATGCCGCCTCACTGCTACTCGCCTACGGCATCGGTCATTGCAGCGTGATAATAGCCGCCGGCACCTTCACCGAGGTAGTAGAAAAATACATGCACTGGAACGAATCATCCCCCGCAATGCGAATAATAAAAAATGTTTGTGGCATATTGGTATTACTTGGCGGCTTGTACCTGGTGTATAAAACGAAGTAATTACAATAATGACACAGAGATACACAGAGAAGACACGGAGAATCACGGAGGGGTTTTGAAGAGTGAAGTTTGAAGAGTGAAATTTAGAAATTTCTTTCTTTCCACTCTTCACTCTTCAAAATAGCCGGGCTCCCGCCCTGTTCCAAACGGTGACCAAACTTGATAAGTATCTATATATTGCACTAAAAATAATTTTTAATTTTGCATTTTTAATTTTTAATTATTATAAAAGATTGACATTCTTTCTATTATGGTAAGATATACACATGAATAAGCAGCAATGCACTAATCATGCTCATAACCATGTGAATAATGAAAACGATGTTAACCGTAAGCGGTTGTGGAAAGTTATATTGCTTACTGGTGGGTATATGCTGGTAGAGGTGATAGGTGGGTGGTTAACCAATAGCATGGCGTTGTTGTCTGATGCCGGGCATATGCTTACTGATGTCGCTTCATTGGTGTTGGCGTTGATGGCGATATGGTTTGCAACCCGTGAGGCTACCCCGCAAAAAAGTTACGGGTATCATCGATTAGAAATAATAGCGGCGTTAATAAATGGCATTACTTTGTTAGCACTGTCAGCATGGATTATTATTGAGGCTATCGGACGTATCAGGAATCCAGAATCGGTGCAGGGCTTTGGTATGCTGATAGTGGCCACGGGTGGGTTGGTGGTTAATATCATTGGTGCTGCCTGGTTGCATGGCGGGCATAAACATTCGGTGAATATCCGTGCCGCGTTTTACCATGTTATGGGGGATTTACTGGGTTCTGTTGGCGCGGTTATCGCTGGTATATTGATATTAACCTGTAATTGGTACCTTGCTGACCCTGTTCTTGCTATATTAATTGCTGTGCTGATAATTATTAACGCTATTGGGGTAATTCGGGAAACTGTGGATATATTGTTGGAAGCGACACCAACCCATATTTCTCTTGATGAAATCCGTGCTGTTATTAAAGAATTACCGATGGTTGAACAGATTCACGACCTGCATGTATGGACAATAACCAGTGGTATGTATGCTTTGAGTTGCCATATTACCGTCGCCGATGAAGATTTTACCCCGCAAACCCTTGATATTATCCGTAATGAGATTAAGGAACGTTTTGAAATAACTCACCAGACTCTACAACTGGAAACACCGAAGACAACATTCCATGAAATTGAGCATATATAAAATAGTTTTTAGTTTTCAGTTTTTCTTAACCACGAAGGGCACAGAGTTTGGCTCAGAGTAACACAAATGGTATAGTGTTCAGGTTTCATTAATTTACAATTTATAGAGGCTTTTGCAAAATCTGTCTGAATTGTAGGGAATGCCGTCCCCGGCATTCCGAAAATATAGAGTTTCTATCTCAAAGAGGAATGCCGGGGACGGCATTCCGTACAGAAAAAATAGAAATAATTGGGTTTTGCAATTCCCTCTACAATTTACAATTTGCAATTTGCAATTTACAATTTACAATTTACAATTTACAATTTACAATTTACAATTTTCTCTGGCTATACCCGGTTGGCAAAATGCTGTATAAGTAATAAGATAAACACACAAAATTGATTTTAATTTATCAGCATTAATTTTACATAAAATAACAAAAGGGGTGGTTAAAATGTCTTATCCTGAAATCCCGGATTATCGTCGGTTAATTGACCAAATCGGTTTATACGCACAGTTGAAACATGAATATGGCGCCACCGGCATATCACCGTTGCTGGCAAACGCGGAAGAGTCATTAAAACGGGTATTGGCAAGCCTGCAGTCATTGCCGGAAAGCGCGGAAGTTACTATGCGTGAACCGAATGATTTAAAAGGAATTAAGGATTTGCGACCACAGGGACCGCGTAAAATATGGGAAGTATTTAATGAATCAGAATATCTTGAACGTCTTTCCGGCGCATTGTTTGGCCGTTTTGCCGGTTGCACCCTGGGTGCCCCGGTGGAGTTTTGGGAAGTTAATGTCATGGAGGAGTGGGCAAAAGAGTTAAGCATTTCTTTTCCACCGGTTGATTATTGGACGGAGATACCCAATCGTCATCAAAAACGATATGGTGTAAGCAGGTGCGACGCATATACCCGTGATAAAATGGATGGTGTGCCGGTGGATGATGATATCACCTATACTATCCTGGGGCTATTAATAGCAGAGGATTATACTCGCAATTTTACCATTTCAGAAATCGGTGAAGGTTGGGTTAAATATCTGCCATATGCCTGTACTGCCGAAGATATCGCATTGAAAAATCTGACTAAAGGAATACCTGCGGAAAAAGCAGGTGAAATAGATAACCCGTTTTGCGAATGGATTGGCGCCGATATCCGTAGCGATCCCTGGGGTTACCTGGCACCCGGACAACCGGAGTTTGCCGCTGAGATGGCCTATAATGATGCATATCTTAGTCATCGGCGAAATGGCATTTACGGCGAGATGTTTTTCTCTGCCGCTATTGCTGCCGCCTTTACAGTAGACCATCCGGTAAAGGCTTTGGAGATTGCATTGACGGAGATTCCGGCAGATTGTGACCTGGCACGGGAAGTAAAATGGGCATTAGATATTGCGCCGACAATTACCAATTATCGTGAAGCACGGGCAGCAATGGATAAGCATTTTAAAGGGATGCATTGTGTGCACACCAATAACAATGCCTGCCTCACCATCTGGGGTTTAACCATTGGTGGTACCGATTTCACCCGTGTTATCAGCGAAGTTGTTGCAATGGGGATGGATAATGATTGCACTGCTGCCACTGCCGGCAGTATAGTAGGCGCGGTAGTAGGAAAATCCGGTATTCCACCACACTGGTACGCGCGATATAATGACACGGTTCATACCTACATTAATGGTCATCCGCATCTGGCAATCAGCGACGTTATCAACAGATTTACGGCATTGGCAGGGCAGGGATGGTAAAATAATATTAATTGTCAGGAATTTCACTTTCAATGAGAAATTTGTTTAAAATGGTCGCTTCGACAGGCTCAGCGACCGGTCACTGAGCCTGTCGAAGTGACCTTAAGAGAAAGTCCAAATTGTGATAATTGTTACAACACGGGGTGATTAGTATGAATAAAAAGCAAAACACACTGGAAATAATTAAATTTGGTAATCCTGAACGTATTACCGGTGGTATGGAACCTGCGCGTTGTATTCATTATTTCGGCATGAACAATGAAAATGAAGAAGGCAAGGGACATGAACAACCGGTTGGGTCGGTATGGACAGATATTTGGGGTACGGTGTGGCATAAAGAGCATGAAGGTGTAATGGGTTTTCCGTGTGGTAACCCATTGGAAGATATAACAAAAATGGATTCATATGCCTGGCCAGACCCGGATGATGAACGTTTGGTACAACAAATATATACCATGGCAGAAGGATATGACGAAGAAACAGAGTTTTTAATCGGTGGTCATCGCAGCACATTGTGGGAAAAGTCGTATAAATTATGTGGCATGGAAAATATAATGTGTAATTTTTACGCGGAACCGGAAGCGACAAAAGAATTGTTGCACCGGATTATGGATTTTCAGATTGGCATCGCTAAACATTATCTGAAGGTGGGTGTCACCGCGGTAAATTGTGGTGATGATTTGGGCACACAAATTGCTCTGTTAATGTCGCCGGATATAATGGAAGAGTTTTTTCTGCCGGAATATCGTCGTCTTTTTGATTTATATAAACAACATGGGGTAATTATAAATTTCCATTCCTGTGGTTATATAATGCCGTTATTGGAAACATTTATTGACCTTGGCATAGATATATTAAACCCGTTGCAGGCGAGTGCGAATGATATAGCAGAAGTAAGGCGAATAACGCAGGGACGCATGGCATTACAGGGTGGTTTGCCATCAGGGATGTTGGTTGATGGACCACCGGAGCTAATACGTACTGAAGTGAAATACCTGATTAATTTGTTAGGCAAAAATGGTGGTTATTTCTGTGCCCCTGACCAGGGAATGCCATGGCCACAGGAACATTACGAAGCATACGAGAAAGCATTGGAAGAGTTTGGCGCGATGAATTGTGAACAGGAGATGTAGTTTTTATTACCACGAAATACACGAAGGACACGAAAAAGGTAATCTGAAATTTTACAGGTGCTTGTGGAATATAGTGATACTATAGACTTTTGCACAACCCAATTATTTTTATATTTTCTGTAGGGAATGCCGTCCCCGGCATTCTTCTTTGAGATAGATGTTTACTATTTACGGAATGCCGGGGACGGCATTCCCTACAATTCAGATGGGCTTTGCAATTGTCTCAATAAATAATAAATATCGTTAGATTTCCTTTACAAAACGCTAATGAAACCGGGTGTGTAAAATAGTGGTTATTTTTTATCTAACCAACTTTTCAGTAGTGGTTTACTCATTTCAACCATTTTAATATATGCTTCGTTCGTCAGGTGTAAACGGTCTTCCATAAATAATTTTTCAACTGGTGAATTATTTATAAAGAATATCTCATTAAGTTCCACAAAGATATCGTTTTCTTTTAAAAATGATTTAATTGTTGTGCTTAATTCGTCTATAACTTCCCATTTACCCTCTTTTTGTGGGGCTTTTATGATGCTGAAATATGCGAAACGGGTTTTAAGATTATGGTTATAAATCTGTGACCGGCAGATTTTAATGTTATTAATAATTTCATTTTCTGGCACATCAACACAAATATCATTGCTACCGCAATACATCAGTACCGCATCCGGGTCAACTTTAATTAAAATTTCATTCAGGTTATCTTTCCAGTATTCCGTAATTGTTCCGCCAATTGCCCTGTTAATAACTTCATGTTCCGGCATTGCGTCTGCTATATTATACCATGCGTGAAATATTGAACTTCCAATAATTAATATTTTCATAATCACCTCATCTTCTATTATTCAAAAAACTTCTCTCCGTATTTTCCGGAACGTACTAACTCTTTAGCGGATTTTGTGCTCATTAATAATTCACTGGGGATAATATGTGCCCGTCCCAGGTCAAGACGATCGGCGTCCCAGCAACAACCGATGATTTTATCTTTTGTGGTTTTACCGTCAGTATGGCATTTGCAGGCGTAAAATAACTGTTCCATTTCCGTATCAGTGATGGTGAAATAAATATTACGTAATGACTTTGCTAATTCCGCACCACGTTTGCCATGGCCAAAATCTATGCTGTCTGTATGCCGGCAACTATCGTGGAATAACGCGAAAAGTCGTACCACTGTTATACTTACATCTTCTGCAGTCGCCAGATATATGGCATATTTCTCCACCCGTTCCCAGTGGTCAGGGCCGTGGATGGTTTTAGTGCATAACCTAAAATTTTTGGTTAAATGGATATGCAGTTTCTCGTAATCAATTTGCATATTTATATTTTCTATGCCATTTAATTTCTTCCCTTTTTTATCCGCGAAATGATTTTCAAAGGAATTATTACGACTATCAGTTTTTATATATGAATGATGAACATTAGAATGATATTTTTTTGTTTTTAAAAGTACTTTTATTTTAAAAATGCATTGACTGTAGCAGGTGAATGCAGTATAATTAAATAATAAAATTTTTGCTATGCAACAATTTTTGTTTAAAAAAAGGGGGATTATATGAAAGATCGCACTACTCATCGGGGGTTCACCCTCATTGAATTATTGGTCGTGATAGCCATTATTGCTATCCTTGCCGCGATTCTGTTCCCGGTATTTGCCCGTGCGCGCGAGAAAGCACGGCAGACTACCTGTACCAATAACCAGAGGCAAATTGCGGCTTCTATTCAGATGTATGCACAGGACCATGAAGAACTTATGCCTGGTACCGCATCTATCTGGTCAGACATTAAGGTTGACCCGGGTGTATTAGTATGCCCAACATTAGGAAAAAATGTACAGAATGGATATGGCTACTATGCACCAAATGGTGGTATATCTCTGGGCACAATGTCAGACCCAACTAAAAGTCCGATAACCTGTGATATGGTGGGGACAGGATTTCTGGTTGCCAATTTAATTTATGTTCCTTCTGATGTTGACGCGCGACATTCATCACAATTTCTTGCCAGTTATGGTGATGGGCATGTAGGGGTTAATAATCAAAGCGCTATCATGGATTTCGTCTGTCAGACCCCAAATAGTCTTGTTAGTGGTTTGCCTTCCGGTGGATTAACAACTACCAATATTACCTCCGGCACTCAGTTCCATACCACTGCGCCTTATTGGGCGGTTTTACCAACATTTAATGGTACACCTTCTAACTCCGGACAAGCCTTTTATGATAATACTACCTGGCAGTCATACGGCACCGGGTCTGCACCCTTCC
>CAZNLA010000200.1:0-9474 GCA_964573385.1 uncultured bacterium | reverse complement strand
TCCGAAAAGGTTATTTTTATGAATAAAATAGCATTACTAATCTTGTTTTCCTGTGCGATAATGGATATTGCATGGGGAGTTGATACGCCATTGCAACCTGCTAAAGAAACTTTGCCTGCAACAAAAATAAACCCAATTGACGGTGCGGAAATGGTGTTGGTACCTGCGGGTGAGTTTTTGATGGGAAGTACCGAAGAAGAAGTTGCAACTTGGATAAAATTTCATCGCAATCAAAAGCGTGAGTGGTTTATTAGTGAGATTCCTCAGCATAAAGTATACCTGGATTCTTATTATATGTATAAGAATGAAGTTACAGTAGCGCAGTTTCGTAAATTCTGTCAGGATACTAAACGTAAAAGCATGCCACCTGAACCACATTGGAAATGGCAGGATAATGATCCTGTGGTAAATGTCACCTATAATGACGTCATAGCCTATGCTAAGTGGGCGGAAGTGAGTATACCCACCGAGGCACAGTGGGAGAAGGCGGCATGTGGAACTGATGATAAGACATTCCCTTGGGGAAATAAATGGGAACCAGCAAAATGCGTTAATGAACAAAATTCAAATAGTAGTCCAAAACCGGTTGGAAGCATTCCAGCAGGAGCAAGCCCATATGGATGTTTAGATATGGTAGGGAACGTTTGGGAATGGTGTGCAGATTGGTATTCAGTTGATTATTACAAAAAATCCCCTACAAACAATCCAACTGGACCGGTAAATGGTGAATCCCGAGTAATACGTGGTTGTTCATGTCTTTGTCTTGATGACCGTACCGCGCGCAATGCGTATCGCGATAACTTTTTCCCATCAGACTGTTTCCGTGATATAGGTTTCCGTTGTGCATTTCCAGTAAAGTAATCCCCCTTCGCCATCGTAGTTCTGGGGGACAGGTTGTTTTTTTGAATCACGATTTTTAGGATTTTATGATTTTCATTATCTTTTAATCTATTAATCCAATAAATCGTGGTTCAGACAAAAAATGTAATATTTATTGATTGACTTCGGTTGAAGTCGACATAAATGAACTATTTTATAATTGTACGGAATGCCGTCCCCGGCATTCCGAAAAGGTTATTTTTATGAATAAAATAGCATTACTAATCTTGTTTTCCTGTGCGATAATGGATATTGCATGGGGAGTTGATACGCCATTGCAACCTGCTAAAGAAACTTTGCCTGCAACAAAAATAAACCCAATTGACGGTGCGGAAATGGTGTTGGTGCCTGCTGGTGAATTTTTGATGGGAAGTAGGGATGATGATAAATGGGCAGAATGTGTTGAAAAACCACAGCATAAAGTTTATCTGGATTCTTACTATATTTATAAAACTGAAGTAACAGTGGCACAGTATCGCAAATTTTGTCATGCTACTGGACGAAAAAACATGCCGCCAAAACCGAAATGGGGATGGATAGATAACCACCCGATAGTAAATGTAAGCTGGGATGATGCAAAAGCATACGCTGATTGGGCAGGGGTAAAATTACCAACAGAAGCACAATGGGAAAAGGCGGCACGTGGAACCGATGACAGAATATACCCGTGGGGTAACAAATGGGACGCAAAAAAATGCGTGAATTATACTAATTCAAATGGTATCACAAAACCAGTCGGAAGCATTTCAGCTGGTGCAAGTCCTTATGGATGTCTGGATATGGCGGGTAATGTTTGGGAGTGGTGCTGGGACTGGTATGCTGATGATTATTATAAAAATACGCCAATAAAAAATCCTATGGGTCCGGGAATTGGTGAACTCCGTGTGCTGCGGGGTGGTTCGTGGTACGGCAATTATTACATTAGTTACAGTCGTTGCACTTTTCGCTACAATTGTAACCCGGGCAACTACGATGACGATGGCGGTTTCCGTTGCGCCTCGCCAGTGCCGTAAATCCCACTTCGCCATCGTGGTTCAGACGAAAAATGTAATATTTATTGATTGACTTCGGTTGAAGTCGATATAAATGAACCAACATACAATCATACGGAATGCCGTCCCCGGCATTCCGAAAAGGTTATTTTTATGAATAAAATAGCATTACTAATCTTGTTTTCCTGTGTGATAGTGAATATCGCATGGGCTGTCGATACGCCACAGGAACCTGCTAAAGAGACGTTACCTGCAACAAAAATAAACCCGAAAGACGGTGCAGAAATGGTATTGGTACCTGCCGGTGAATTTTTGATGGGAAGTAGGGATGATAACACAGATGCAGATGATAACGAAAAACCACAGCGTAAAGTTTATCTGGATTCTTACTATATTTTCAAAACCGAGGTGACGGTGGCGCAATATAAAAAATTCTGTCAGGCAACGAAACGTGTCATGCCGAAGGACCCATATTGGAAAAGACAGGATAATCACCCAATAGTAAATGTCAGTTGGAATGACGCTGTCGCCTACACGAAGTGGGCGGGAGTTAGTTTGCCGACAGAAGCACAATGGGAGAAAGCGGCACGGGGAACCGATGGAAGAATATATCCATGGGGAAATGAATGGGACGCGGCGAAATGTGTGAATTATACTAATTCAAAGAGTGGTACGAAACCAGTTGGGTCTATTTTAGCTGATGCCAGTCCGTATAGGTGTATGGATATGTCTGGCAATGTTTGGGAGTGGTGTGCGGACTGGTATAGTAAAGATTATTACAAGGCTGCACCGGTGAGGAATCCCATTGGACCAGATACAGGAATCAGTCGTGTGCTGCGAGGCGGTTCATGGGGTGATGGCATGTCCGACTACTTCAACCGTGGCGCGTGTCGCTTCTACGATGGTCCTAACGACTATTGCGACAGTTTTGGTTTTCGTTGCGCTTTGTAAACTCTAAAAATTTTGCTTAAGGTCTCTTCGAAAGGTTCAGTTACCGGTCGCTGCGCCTGTCGAAGCGACTTTTTTTTGTATATTTCTCTTTTTTAAGAGAAAGTTTTATAATTAGAATGTCGATGTTAGATGATTTCTATCGAATGATACCGAAACAAAATAAACCAGTATATACGGATAATCCTTAAATAATTTTGGCAAAGATTATCACCAAATGAGAGTATAAATTATGGTTGGTAGCTATTACAGACGTTTCTTTTTAACCGGGTGTTTGCTTATTTCGCTATTATTTACATCCGGTGCCGCCGCAGTTGTATTCAGCGATGAGTTGGATACCGGGATGTATAATTGCAATTTTTCTGTTAAAGCCGCGGCCAATATTGCTGCGGATGCTGCCGTGCGTTTCTGGTTGGAAAGTAAAGAACAAAAAGATGCGGTGTTGGTAAATATTACTGCGCGAAAAATAGAAATATTCAATATAAAACAGGGAAATAAAGCTATTCATGGGCAGGCAGATATAAATATTCCTGTGGATGTAACAAAGATATTTTATTTACAACGCCGCGAAGATACATTAAGAATATATTTGAATGACGCGAAAGTGTGCAGTGTTGATTTGCCGCATGCAACCGGCGCGGATGGTATGTGGGAAAGCGATGCCGGTTGGACAGTTACAGATATAGGGGCATCACGGTTGGAACCGGTTATTTTTACTGATGATTTTATGCGGACAAAAGACGATAACGGTCAGTGGACAATGGTAAGTGGGCAATGGAAATTGCAATCCGCATGGGATGCTGACCCGCATGGTTTGGGTAATATTTACAACCGGGCATTAACCGCGCAAAACCCTTTCGCATGGATGGGTAAGGTTACGGATAAACCGGCAATATGCGCGGCGGGAACCCCGGAATGGGAAGATTACACCTTCAGTACTGCAATATGTCCTGCCAGTGGCGCGGCAGGAATAATAGTAAATATGACTGACGCAAAACATGGGGTGCTGGTGCGGTGGAGTGCGGCAAATGACCGGAGCAAACGTGGCGACAGGTTGTCTATTGAAAAACTGACAGGCGACAAATCAACGGTAATTATAGAATGCCGCGGTGGGTATATCCCCGGGCAATGGTATAAATTAACGGCAGTTTCCAGCCTGGATGGCGTTAAAGTTTTGATAGATGACAAAGAGATGCTGGAAATGAAAGAAGCCGACCGGTGGCACGGCGGAATAGGTTTGTATACCGAAAGTAGCGATGGTACAACTTTTGATGATGTGACAGTTTATGGAAAATTGATTAAAACGGCACTTATTGAAGAGACCGGTCAGCGCAGAATACAGGACAAATTTTTGCAGGATTATCAGGGGATGCGCAATTGGGCAGCACCGGACGAATGGACCCAAACCGCGGATAATATATATATCAACAAAAGCGATTATTATGGCGACCAGTGGTTAACGGCAGCAATTATTCCATATAATGTAAACGGGTCATTTGACCTGGTTTTAAATGGCGATGGAAAAGGTTTGACAAATGGTTACCACGCAATAATAAAAACAGATATTCCCCAGAAAAAGATTACTTACCAGATATTGCATGACGCGGATGAATTGGCAAATGGCACCGGCAATCTGCTAACCCCTAACGAAGCTGTTAATATTCGTTTTGAACACCACAACGATATTCTTACCCTTGAGGTGGATGACGAAAAGGTTTTGTCTGTAAAAGATAATCGTCCAATAACAGGCATGCGGTCCGCATATAAGTTGACTGGCGGTTTAAGCCGTATGAAAACCGTTATGATGATGGGCAGCAATTATCGCGATTATACCTTTACCAATGCCCCGACAGACTGGTTAACCCAGGGGACATGGTTATCCACCGTACGTTGGGCATGTCAGCCACAATGGTCATTTTACAGTGGGTGGAGTCGTGGTGACGCGGTGGTATGGCATAAGCAACAGTTTGTTGGCGACCAATCCATGCAGGTTTTTATGGGTTATAAAATGGAAAGCCCGCGGGAAAGGATATTTTTTGAAAACAAGTTTTCTACCCATGACGCAAATATCGCTATCTGCACAGATGGCCATAATCCCCGTAGCGGTTATTCGGTGATATCCGGACAGTTGAATGAGTTTGGCCGTCCCAGTTCGGAAACGGTTTTATTGCGCAATGGTGTGCCGGTACAACGGGTTAATGTTTCAGTATTGGGTTGGGGTTGGGAACATCGCACATGGTTTAACATGTTGTTGCGCAAACGTGGCGATACTGTTGAAATGTTTTTGGAAAACGCCCTGGTATTAAGTTATAAGGACCCACAACCATTGGCAGGTGGGGTACCGGCGATATGGACAAAGGACAACGGCATATCAATAGCCAGGGTGCGGATGCATTTTGCCAACCCGCCACTACCGCGTACCGACCAGCATGTAATACTGGGAGAATCGCTGAATCCTGAATGGCTGAACTTAAATGAACCGATTAAACTTGATTTTCCGGACGCGTGGTCTACCGCGGATAAACCGGTGACGTTAAATGTCGCGTCATCATTAGTGCCGCCAGCGTCAAATACCCCTGTAATTAAAGGCAGTAATATAACCATTACTCCAAATAAAACCGGTGAATACTGGTACCAGATAACCGCGACAGATGGCAAAAATGTATCACCACCATGGCATCTGTTCGGTTGGACATTTGACCCGCAAATAGGTCGTGACGATTCTCACGCATTGGTCTTATACAAATTCAATGAAGGCAGTGGCGGTGTTGTGCGCGATATCAGCAAAACAGGTAATCCGGCTAATCTGAAGGTACCGGCATACCCCGCGACACGATGGTTATCCGGACAGGGGTTGTCATTCAGCGGGCCAGAACCGATAAAGTCTGAAAATGGTGTGGAAAAACTGATGGCAATTGCCCGCAATAAAGCCTGCACCATTGAGTTTTGGGTATCCAGCGATTCGGCGTATTTCCCCATACATTGGCTGGGTTGCCTGTTATCATGGGAAAAAGAAGCAGGCAAACAAAACTTCCTTATCGGCGGACATAAGGCAAACTTCATTGCCGCGCCATACGGAGCATTATTTAATTTCAATAACCAAAATAATGATAATTTTCCGGATATCACCGGGTCATATTCCGCGTATATGGCATTTGGCACCAGTTTGCACCATCTGGTGATGACATGGGACGGCATTAATACCCAGGCATTTACTGATGGGGTGGCATTTGATAAACAACAGGTGGTATGGAACATTGATAAATGGGTTAGTGATGCGCCACTGTTGCTGGGTAACCGCACTGATGCTCAGCGACAATACCTGGGCACTTATTATCTGGTTGCTATCCATGACCGATGTTTTACTGCGGATGAAATAAAACGGCATTATCTGGCGGGGCCTTCCGCGACTGATAAGAAATAGCGGGGTTTATAAAGATGTCTTTGAAACAGTTATTGATATTTATAATTTTCATATTAATATCATCCGCATATGCCGGTGATTATATGCAGAGATTTGGCACTGCTATAGTTGTCAGCAGCGATGGGTATATGGTGGCAGACGCAAATATGGTGGGCAAGGTAACAACAGTTAATGTCACTATATCTGATAAAACATATGTTGCTGAAGTACAAAAAATAGATACTAAAACCGGTTTTGCGTTACTGAAGATAGACGCGAAAGAGTTGACCGCGTTCTCATTTGTCGACTCAGAAAAAATCGCGAAATTTGGTGGTTTATCCGGTAAAGTTATAGGCTACCCATCTGACCCGGTGCGTGGTTTTGATATGAAGTGGACATCTGTCTGGATATCATTATCAAACGCTAATGATAATCCGCGATTATTAATGGTACATACTATGCCAATACCCGGTAGCGATGGATACCCTATTATTGATGGGCAAGGTAATATTACAGGTTTTATGCGTGCATCACTCGGGTCTTCCCGGTATTACAGCATTAACGCGTTACCGTCTGCCAGCATGTTGACTATGCTTAAAGACGCGGGGGTAACAATAACGATAGTTGACCCGGTTAATACATTGATGAATGATATTGAATTGAAGAAAAAGGCTAAATTATCTGTAGCGTTATTTGCGGTACAGGCAACTGCAGATAGCACACAAATTATAAGTGTAAAGAATAATATGGTGCTGGTAAAAGTTGCCGCGGGCGAATTTAACATGGGTAGCAAACCAAAAGAAGGAAACCCGGATGAGGAACCGCAAAAAGTAGTGAAAATTGACGAGTTCTGGATAGACAAATACGAAGTGACATTGGGCCAGTATAAGATGTTTTGTACAGCAACAAATCGGCAATTGCCGGAGTTGCCGGAATGGGTGCGGGATGATAAACCGATAGTGAATGTTACCTGGCAGGATGCGGTGGATTACGCTAAATGGCGTGGTGGCGCGTTGCCGACAGAGGCACAATGGGAAAAAGCGGCACGTGGTACCGATTTGCGACCATTTCCCTGGGGAACAGCACCAACAAATGATTGGAGCACCGGTTTTAGAATGTCAAATGCTGCCATGGGTCGTGGCACCGGCGCATTTGCAGTAGGTAGTTTTGAAATTGGCGTAAGCCCATACGGTGCGCATGATATGGCCGGCAATGTATGGGAATGGTGTTCCGACTGGTACCAACCGGACGCGTATAAAAATATGCAAAACAGCAACCCCACCGGTCCTGCAAACGGCAATGATAAAGTAATACGCGGCGGGTCATGGTTCACCACCGATACCGAAGATTTTCGCTGTGCTTCACGCGGACATATTAACCTGGGTCAACATAACTATTTCACAGGTTTCAGATGTGTCTATTCTAAAATCGATTAATATATAAACAGTTAATGAGGTAATTTAATGGCAAATGTTGAAATTTTCTATTTTTCCGGCACTGGCAATACTGAATTGTTGGCACAGGAATATTCTGCGGTTTTAACGACCTGCGGGTGTAATGTAAAGTTAAATAGAATTGAAAGTTTTACCCTTGCCGGCACTTCACCACAAATTGCCAGTGATGCAACCGTAGGAATCGGTTATCCGATACATGCCTTTAACGCGCCAAAAATTGTATTTGATTTTGTTAAATTGCTGCCCATTGGCAATAGAAGAGTGGTCTTTTTATTCAAATCCCCCGGTGACCCATTTGTTAATGGCGGGTCTACCGAACCATTACGGGAAGCGTTAACGAAAAAGGGATACCGCGTTCAATTGGAAGAATTACTGGTGATGCCGGGTAATATTGCAGCATCAACACCAACAGGCTACGCGCATGAACTTTTTACCATTGCCAGAAATAAAATCGCGGCATCATCCGCCGACCTTTTAGCGGGCAAAATACGATTGCAAAAGAATAATCTGCTGGAGGAATTCTTCACCTCATTCAGCATCGGTGAACAAAAAAATGCGTTTCGCCTGGGTAAATATTTTTACACCCTTGATTCCTGCACCGGTTGTGGTTGTTGCATGAAAAATTGCCCGACAAATAATATTGATCTAAAAAAGAACAAACCGGTATTTGCTAAAAATTGTATAGCCTGTTTTCGCTGTGTATATTTATGTCCATCATCATCAATATGCCTGAAACATATCCAAAAAGTAATTATCCCCACCGGATATAATATAAGAAAAACATTAAACGAACCAGCAGCACCTCTGGATCGCACAGCATTTGACAAGCGATTTAAGGCATATGCCGATAAAATGTTAGGTGAATAGTTCACCTTTACGGTTAAGAGAAAGTCGTCATGTTGTTGGGATACGCAGGCATCCTGATAAAAGGAAAAAATGCGGGCACCATTTCAAATATTGGTAATACCTTTCCGCCATACCACAAATAGCATTGAATATGCATTACTGAAACGCAGCGATGAAAAATATTGGCAATTTGTCGCGGGTGGTGGCGAGGAAAATGAATCGCCATTAACGGCGGCAATACGTGAAACAACAGAAGAGACAGGCGTTATCGGAAACGGAAATCTGTTGCAGTTGGATTCCGTCTCTTCAATACCAAAATGTAACTTCGTCGATGCCGTAAACTGGGCAGAAGATATCTATGTTATTCCGGAATATTCTTTCGCGATAGATATTGAAAATGCAAAAATAATCCTTTCCAGCGAACATGATGAGTTGTGTTGGGCACCATACCAACAGGCACATAAGCTGTTAAAATGGGACAGCAACCGCAACGCGTTATGGGAATTGAATGAAAGGTTAAAAGGTTACTTAATACACAAAATAGAATCGATTTCGACCGATTTTAAAATATATTAGCCACGGAGTGGCGACATAATGATTAACCCCAGGCGTCAGCCTGGGGAAGTAACGGCTATTAACATGAGCCTTGTAAAGGCGACTTTATGAAAGCACCTCTCCGAGGCGCAGTCAACTTTATATTTTAAGCCCCAGGCTGACGCCTGGGGTTACCCATTAAAATGCCTTTCCAAGGCATCAATTACTTTTAATAACAGCATGTAATTTCCATCATTACATAGATTTATTACGCTTCACTCCCTCCGTCACCGCGGTGACACCTCCCTTAAAGAGTTGTGCTTTATACAAAAATTGAATGTTTATGGATAATTAGATGTTTTGATAGAAGATAAATTGTATCGGTCAAAAGGGAGGGGAACTGTCCTCAGTTCCCGCG
>CAZNLA010000199.1:0-9487 GCA_964573385.1 uncultured bacterium | reverse complement strand
GTTTTCAGTTTTCAGTTTTCAGATGTGGTCACTTCGACAAGCTCAGTGACCGGTAAAAAACACGGTCACTGAGCCTGTCGAAGTAACCTTTAAAAAGTTCAGCCTGAAATCCTTACTTTTTTTGTACGGATTTGGTTACTAACGGCCTGTATGGAACGTTGTCCCAGCATGGTATTTGCTTTATCTATTTTACGCACAGGATTGTCATCCACAGTCTTTCCAATGATAAGTCGATATTTGCGTTTCTTTCGATATGTAATTTTGTGCGCATAATTTCCCGCAATCCAATGCGTAAATCTGCTAAAGATATTTTGTCGGATATATCTTTTATTTTATCGGCGTAATCGGTGTTAAGCAGCATTGTCGGTTGGCCCATTGAACATATCATTAAATCGCGCCAACAGGTAGCGACAATATCTAATAATTCCGGCATATTCCGTCGTCGAATCTGGTCTTCTGTCGGTCCCTTTTTACTGCCGATTTCTTCTTCATTTGCCTCAATTAATATCTCTGCCGCACTGGATAAATCATGCATTATTTTCGCTAATTTTAAGGCCGAACGTCTTCCCCTTGGCAGATAATTCATGATGGAATCCATTAATTCCTGCCTGGTTTTTAATACCGCCGGATTTTGCGCAACCGCAATTGCCCATCCTACTCTGCCTGCTGCCATACCGGTAATCGCTTCCGCGGTTATATCGTCAACATCAGCAGCATGCATTGCCAACGCACTACGCACAGCATCACGCGGGGACAGGTTAAAACGCACCGGGCGACAACGTGATACCAGGGTTGGCAACACCGCGTTTGGCCGCGAACTTATAAGGATTATCACAACGTGGTTTGGTGGTTCTTCCAGGGTTAATAATAATGAATTACCGGCATCTTCCTGCAATCCGGGACGATTAGCCGGGTCCATCACATATACTTTTACCCGGCCTTCCATCGGTTTTAACTGCGCATCCTCGCGCAGGGGTAATGGGTGGGTGGGGGATTCACCATTTTTAGTGCGAATCGCATCAATAGGAATAACAGTTTTACCACCGGTAGTCGCCGGGGTAAATAACCGCACATCCGGGTGATTCCCTTTATTTATAAGGGTACAGGCACGGCAATGGTCGCAAAAGTCACCTTTTGCCTGATGTTCTTCATCAAGGCAATTTAGTGCCTTGGCAAATGACATGGCAGTAACTTTTTTCCCGCATCCATCCGGACCGTAAAATAATAAAGCGTGTCCGACAGTACCCTCAATAATTGCGCGTTGCAACCAGGCTACTGTACTATCCTGACCTATAATATCTGAAAATGGCATGGCTGTATTATACCGTTTATAGGGGTTGGATGAATAGCACTATATGAAATTACATTGACAAATAAAAATTGAAATTATTATTTATCTAAACAGGACTATCGCTTAAGGTCACTTCGACAAGCTCAGTGACCTGTCGCTGATTTTGTCGATGTATCATATTTGTCGGCTAAGTCCGATTAAAATGGAATGGCACCTTAAGCGAAAGTTTTATTTTAAGAGGCTTTTGCAAAAACTTTTTTTTAAATGTTTGGGTTGCAGTTTGTGGTAGACGAAAACCACCCCGACCTTCGGCCACCCCTTCTTGCCAAGGAGGGGAACTTAAAATGAAGTTTTTGATTATTATTACAGAATATATTACATAACTCCCCTCCTTGGCAAGGAGGGGGCAGGGGGTGGTTGGGTTGATTATAAAATGTGTATCTTTGTAATTACCTGTTAAAATATGGTTGTAAATGGGTAATTTTTTATGCTAAGTCCTGTCTAAATAATGCAATTCAGATTGGGCGCGCAAACTAATCGCCGCGGATTCCGCGGTTATATCGCGCTGCGGGTTACCCAGCATTTCAAACCCAACCATAAATTTTTTCACAGTGGCACTGCGCAACAGTGGGGGATAAAAATGTGCGTGTAAATGCCATTCATCATGCGTGTCGCCATCGGTAGGTGCCTGATGCCAACCCATAGAATACGGGAAAGAACATTTGAATAAATTATCATATTTACAGGTTATTTTCTTTAAGATATCGGCAAGGGATAACTTTTCCGTTTCTGACAGTTTGCCAAGGGATTTTATATGGCGTTTGGGTAATAACATCGTTTCAAATGGCCATGTCGCCCAAAAAGGCACCAGCACCAGAAAATCGTCATTTTCGACAACTATTCTTTCCTTCGCATTAATTTCTATCATACTGTAATCACATAACAGGCAACTGCCATTCTCCGCATGGTATTTACGCTGATTTGCCAGTTCTTTTGCCGGTTCACCCGGGATAGTTTCACTGGCCCATATTTGTCCGTGCGGGTGCGGGTTGCTGCAACCCATCATTGCGCCTTTATTTTCAAAAATCTGTACATAGTTTATGTAATCATATTCACCCAGTTCGTTATATTGGTCTACCCATACATTAATCACGCCGGTTATTTCTTCAATGCTCATGCGGGGCAGTGTTAAGTCGTGTCGTGGTGAAAAACATATTACCCGGCATTTACCGCGATCAGACTTTGCGCGCAGCAGATTATTTATATTAAAATCACCAATATTTGTATCTGGCAATAAGGCACTAAAATCGTTATCGAATACGAAAGTACTGTTATATTTCGGGTTACTTACACCTTCTGCGCGTTTATTACCCGGACAAAGGTAGCATTTTGGGTCATATTCCGGACGATTATCTGCGATAGCATCCTCGACTGCACCCTGCCAGGGACGTTTGCCACGGTGTGGTGATACTAATAGCCATTCATTAGTTAGCGGGTTTAAACGTTGGTGTGGATCTTCCGACATATTAAAAGCCATTAAAAATTACCTCGATTATATATATTTTCGCTTTTATCCAACAATTTTCCTGCTAATTCAGAAAATCAGTTGTCAGCTAATTCTGCTATTTTGATGTAGCATTTATATTTTCAGGACTTTCGCTTAAGGTCACTTCTACAGGCTCAGTGACCGGTCGCTGAGCCTGTAGAAGCGACCAATTTATTGCAGATTTCTGTTAAAAAGCGAAAGTCCTGATTTTGTTGTCATATTTTCGTGGTAAATATTAAAAAATATGGTATTTAGATTGACGCATATTAACATGATGGTGTAAAGTTTACAAAATATAATAAAAGGATACATGCTAAATGAAAATTACACATTTATGGATATTGTCCATATTATTATGCCTGTTTGCCGCGGTGTCTGCGGTGGAACCCACAATCGTTAATATCAGTAACGATGTTATACGTCCGGACATCCGCCGAATGGGTATTAATCTGGGTGGTGATGCCTGGTATAGCGGGTCTATGTTGTTAAAAGAACGCATTCCACACGGCAGTTTTGAAGGGTCAATTTATCGAATGATAGAATGGTGCCCGGGTGGAGATGACAGGTCAATTTACCTTAATATTGGGTCAGGCAAATGGGACGAAGTTTTAAGAGGAGCAAAATATACCATAGTTACCGGTCCTGGTATGGGGCATACCGGCAAGGTAATAAGTGTGTTCCCTAATATGCCTTTTATGGACGGTGGTGATCCGGCAAAAAGATATTTGAAGGTAGATCTGGATGGACAGGGACCAATGAAGGCGTATGAAAATACTGTGGTGATATTCGAAAAGGTATTGGATAATGGTTATTTAGGTCAACATGGTGGTTCTTTTTGGGTATTTACTGATGGTGACGCAAAAGTTACCACTGAAAAAGGGGATATCCACCCCGAGTCAAAAGGTATTACAGCAGGGGTATTAACGGCAAAAGGTACAGGTGTTGCTACAATAACATCGCCATTGACTGTAAAAACTGCCGCGGAAGTAAATGGCACCTGGAAATTAAAGTTTTGGGGACGCGGTGATGGAAAGTTAAAGTTAGGGTTGGGCACATGGAAACCATCTGCCGCGGAACCATCTATATTACCACAAGATATTGAAATAACCCCGGAATGGAAAAAATATGATATAACTTTTGATGTAAAAGATTACCCTTATCCCGCGATATGTCTGCATATGATAGCTACCAATGGCACAATTAAAATCGATGAAATATCAATGCAACAGGATGGCGATAAAAATCCGACGGTATTCCGTGACTCATTAGTTAATACATTGAAAAGGTTTAATCCTGGTTCATTACGTTTATTGCAGATGGGTGGGTCATCACTGGAAAATTTCCTGCGTCCGGTTGAATAACGTATGACCTATGCCGGGCAACGCAATGAAGACCCTATTTTAAGCAATGTCTGGCCGGGACACCCAAACCAGAATAGCGGAAGTGTGGATTCGTATCAATATGGCCTGCATGAGTTTTTAGAATTATGTAAAGAGATAGGTTGTGACCCATGGATATGCATCCCCGGGACATCTACCCCGGCAGAGATGTCAGATTTAATGGATTATCTTAACGGTTCTGATAAGACTGAATACGGAAAACTACGAATAAGCCGTGGTCAGGTAACTCCCTGGACATCGGTATTTAAAAATATACATATAGAGTTCGGTAATGAGGCATGGAACTGGTCACCACCATATAACAGACGTGGTTATAATGGCCGTGATTATTGGAGGACGCTGATTGGATTTGCCAAGATGTCAGCATCTTATAGTAACAAAGTGAAGTTTCAGATCGGTGGTCAGGCGGTATCAGATGGATTAAACGGACAGATTGCTGCGGAAAAATGGAATGCCGATGGATTTGCCGTAGCACCATACATAATACATGAAATGTCGGCAATGCAGGCGAAACAGAGTGATGAAGATATATGGTCGTGGGTATTTGGGTACCCATGGTATAACGGTACCCAGGGATTTATGGCGAAAAATTATAAAGCCGTCACAAAACCGTTGGGGATGGAATTGTCAGTATATGAAGTAAACCATCATATCACCGGTGGCGATGCCCCTGCCGAAGCGCGTAATAAAATAGTAGCCGGCATTGGTGGTGGCATAAATGTCGCTAACTGGATGATTATGATGGTGGAGAAACAAAATGTTCGGGTACAAAATTTATTTTCGTTGCTACAGTTTGAATATAAATTTGGTGCAGGAAATGTTAGGTTGTGGGGCACCGCATTGTCAATGAAGACCGGCAGTGAACGATACAGGCCAACTTTTCTGGCGGTCAGCATGTTAAACCAGGTATTGAATGGCGATATGGTAAAGGTGACGAAAAGTGGTACTGACCCCAAATGGTCATGTGCTGCGGATTATGGTAGCAGAAATAAACCATTTGATGTGCCATATTTGCAGGCATACGCAACTAAAAATGACGAGAAACGCGGTTTTGTAATTTTTAACTTCAACCGTACAGATGCATTACCGTTCACCCTTAATTTCACAGGTGGTGTCCAGGCCGGCAGTGTAAAACAATGGACATTAACAGCAGATAAAATAGATGATAATAATGAACCGGAACACCCGGAACAGGTGAAAATATCAGAAGAAACACCAGAGAAATTTGCCAGTGGAAACACCATTATTATAAAACCTTTCTCAATGGTGGTAATTCGTTGGGAAGAACCGCGAGACAAAAGCGTAGCGCAATTCACCACCACCAGTAATCCCAGTGGTCCATGGAGTTATCTGGCGGCATGTTATGGCAACAATTCGAATGGTACTCCGGCAGGATACGACATGGTAAAATTACCACCGGTGAAGATGCTTTATGATAAAACGCTGAAAGCATGGAAATCACCATCAAGCAACGCGCAAATTTTAGCAGATGGTATGTTGTATCATAATGGACCAACAGGCAATCCAAACCAACAAAGCGCGCCGGTATTATCTTATACATACACCGGTAAAGACGATAATACCATTTCTGTAAAATTACAATATGAAACATTGGGTCGCGATGGTCGTGACTTACTGGTTTATAAAAATAAACAGGAACTGATAAAAACAATATCATCGACAGAAGATGCAGAAATAACAGGAAAACATATGGTTGGTTCCCCGGAAAGCGGCACGCGGATACAATTTGGCAATCCATATGAAGCACAAATAAAGAAGGTTTCTGCAGTATTTGAAGCTAAATTAAAAAATAATGACACCCTGGAGTTTGTCTGCAACGGTTTATGGGACCCACGTTGGGAGATACAAAGATTACAGGTAGCGATTGATAAAAGGAATTAAAGGTGATGAATAGGGTGTTTGCAGTGTAATGAAAGGTGATATTTTGAAATTAAACCCAGTGTGGGTCGCATATGATGTCCGGAGATTTTTATATGCGACCCAGACCGGGATCGTTTTAATGATTTGAAATAATTTTTATAACTATTCAATCCCGCTGGGATTGGCTCACATTACCCAACATACTTTTTAACTGTTTCCTCAATACAATCTGCCCAAATTTCGTAACCTTTTTCTGTTGGGTGGCATCGGTCATCCATTATCTCCAGGGAGATTTCTTCTTTGTCTTGTAACATTTGTTGGTTAATGTTCAGATGAAGGATATTTGGTTTGTTTTGCAGATGTTGTTTGAGCAATTTGTTTGTTTCGATAACATCTGTGAATATCTGTTCGGTTGTCAATCCGCGTGGGAATATTGCCATTACCAGGATAGTGGTTGCTGGTGATTGCTGGTGTATAAAATCACAAATGGCATCGATACCCGCTATAACTTCTGTCGGTGTATTCTGGCGACAGGCACTGTTACCGGTAAGGTTATTGGTGCCGATATTCAGCACGGTTAATTTAGGTTGTTGTCCTGCGAACTCTCCATTTTGTAATCGCCATAATAGGTTTTGGGTGGTATCCCAACCATAGCCAAGATCCAATACTTTACGGTTGCCATAATATTTTTGCCACACAGGTAACCCACGTTCCGGCATTTCAAACATGTGGGTAATTGAATCACCCATGAATATCAGGTCGTATTTATCTGATTTTGCCAAATCGACTTTTTGCTGACGGCGTTCTTGCCAGTCATAAAAATCTTTCTGGACATTGGGTTCCGGAATTATTGCACTATTTATTGACATGATTTGCTCCATTTTTTAACATGATTAACATGATTGACATGATTTTTTTGTCTTCGCCATTATTGTATTCATCATTATAATCATGTTAAACATGTCTTAAAAAATTATTTCGCTACTTCATAACATAATATTCCGTTTCCGGCATCTTCCATATTCAGGATTATGCTGGAATTGTCTGTGAATAAATTTACTTTTTCCCGTTTACCGCACCGGTATACTTTAACTGCGGTTTTCCATGTTGACGGGTCATCAACCGGGATACTAACCGCGCGGTCGCAATTTGCGGTGACGAATATATTATCATCGGTGAATGTGGCAAGTACCGATTTTTGTAAAGCAATAGCGCGCAGTTTTCCATCCGGATTACGGCGTTCAAATGTGCAGGTATCATTATCCATGGTTACCTGCATATTGTATTCACACCGTGCCTGCGAATATACATGCCAGACTGATGCCATGCGGTTATAATCAACATCAGTCATTTTAACTGATAATATATCAACGCCGTTTATGTAATACGTTACCGGTGCGCCAAATACCGGGGAGACAAACTGGTATTCGCGTATTTTTTCAACGCTGGATGGCCATCCATCAACATCTATTGGTACATTTGGCATCAAACGGGTTACTAATTCGGCGCGGTTATACCATGCTTCCGCGTGATAAAAGTCGAAAAGGTCATTAAGACGGACTGAACTGGTGTATGGTTGCAGATAACTTTCTATGCCACTTATGGTGACAAAAGCGTCTGGTTTTATTGCTGTCGCGTTTTTATGGATAAACTTTGCCACGTTAAGCCACATTAAACTGCCATAACCCCATGTTGCGTCATGCAAGGTAATATCAGTCATTAATGGATGCGAGAAGTTCATATCAATCTTAAAACCATCCGCGTCAAGGGTATCCAGCATAAAGTTGATAAGTTGCTGAATATAATCACGCACATCCTGACGGGAATAGTCGAGGATTCCGCGGTTGTGCATATCACGGTAAATATCTCCATTCTTCGCGCGCACCAGATATTCCGGATGTTCTATTTCTACTTCAGATTCTACCTTTGTCCAAAATGGTGTGAACCATAAAATAACCCGGAATCCTTTAGCTTTTAACTTTGCGATGGTATTCTTAAAATCATCTGCTGACCCGAATTCGCTTTCTTTTTGTCTATAATCACCCAGGTTATTGAACCAACCATCATCAATAATATAATTAACTTCGCCAGGGTAAATAGTGCGTATACCATCCGCAAAAGTTAGTAATGCTTCTTCATTGAAATGCGCTGTTTTATCAACTTTACTTAAATAGCACTGGTCCCCCCATGTACAATAAATAGGGTTATACCACCATGAATAAGTTTTTTTATTGGTATCAATTAGATTAAGGCTTTCTGCATGTTGCAGGTGCATATTTATTATAGATTTGCTATCCGCTAAACCCGCGTCAATATATACCCGGGGCATACGGTCATTATCATGTCCAGGACTGTATGATGAAAATGTAAGGCTGAATATAGTTTTTTTGCATTGAACATGGGTGTAAACAACAGGCATCGGTTCCGGTACTGATAATCCAAACCAACCATTATTGTCACCAAATGACATTATATGCGGGGGAGGCGCAACCATCCAAAGTGCATGTTTCTTCACAATTGTTTCCAGATACATACCGGAGTTTGTCAGGTAGATATCTTCGTTCCCGGATGTTGTGAATAATTTGCAGTCATCGTCACCCACAAATGTCCTGCCATATTGTGCGGTAATCGGTGAATCACAAAAATATTCCGGGGTAACAACATCGTTAAAATTACCGCATAATTCAACACACACACCATTTTCTGCAGATGTAATTTTAACAGTGATATCAGATGTATCTGTTGTACCTATGTAGTGATTGTCTACCTTGGATATCTTTTTTACCTGATATAAGTCGTCATTTATACGGAATTTAAGATTTAAGCGGGCAAGTGGTGTGGAGTTTAAGCCTGACACGAAAATTCCGTCCGGTGAGATGGTGATATTGGGATTGCAGATAAAAGTTGTCATTATTTCCCCTTATTTTTTATTAATCAAGACTTTCGCTTTCAAAGAAAAATTTGCTTAAAAATGGTCGCTTCGACAGGCTCAGCGACCGGTCACTGAGCCTGTCGAAGTGACCTTAAACGAAAGTCCATTTTATATTATTTGTTTTGTAAATTATGAATACTTCAAATTAGAAACACACCTGTAGATTTCTATGTAAAAATTCACAAAAGTTATCGTTGTCGATTATACCATTTTTTATATAAAATTTTGTGACGTAAATTTTTGCCAAATAATTTTTTTTTGTGAGGAATATCGCTGTTTAGGAGAAATATGATATGAGATGGTTGCTTCTACATGCTTAGCGACCGGTCAATGATACTATCGAAGTGACCATGAGCGAAAGGCCTGTTTGTGATTCAATATTAAAAAAATACCGGATACATATCTGTTATGTATCCGGTATTTCTGTTTTTTTATGC
>CAZNLA010000198.1:0-9513 GCA_964573385.1 uncultured bacterium | reverse complement strand
TTAAACAGGACTTTCGCTTAAGGTCACTTCGACAGGCTCAGTGACCGGTCGCTGAACCTGTCGAAGTGACTATTTTTAAGCTGATTTTCCTTATAAGCGAAAGTGCTGTTTAATTTTAAAACTTATCTGTTAGCACGTCTGTCGGCGAATTGACCTAAAGGATATTGTTCTATCATTTTATCATCTAACCAACCCATTGCTTCTTTTGGTGATTTCCCCCACCATGTCGGACATGTTGATAAAATTTCTACCATGGAAAACCCTTTATTTTCAACCTGAACAGTAAATGCTTCCAAAATAGCTCTTTTGGCGGCCTGTACATATTTCGGTGAAGATACTGACTGACGTGAAATATAAGTCGAACCATCAAGGGTAGCCAGCATTTCACTCATCTTAATAGGATATCCAACACGCGCGCAATCACGACCTAATGGAGATGTAGTCGTAGCCATTCCATCAAGAGTAGTCGGGGCCATCTGTCCACCTGTCATACCATACACAGCGTTGTTAATGAATATCACAGTGATGTTTTCACTTCTTGCTGCAGCATGAACTATTTCCGCCATACCAATTGATGCTAAATCACCATCACCCTGATAAGTGAATACTATTGATTCCGGATTACATCTTTTAGCACCGGTAGCAACTGCCGGTGCGCGCCCATGACTGGCCTGAATCATATCGCAATTAAAATAATCGTAAGCGAATACGGCACACCCTACCGGACAAACACCAACTGTTTTCTCCAGCAAGCCTAATTCAGTAATTGCTTCCGCTACTAAACGATGAGCAATACCATGGGCACAACCCGGACAATAATGCATCCGCACATCACACATACCATCAGTACGGTCAAAAACCTGGGTGTATTCAGTTACTGTTGTCATATCGGCTAAACCTCAACTTTGTCGCTGATATTATACCGACATCAGTAAGAATGAGCAAGGTTTAATTATAAAAAATCCAAAGTTCACCATGCAGAAAAAATAAAATTGGGTAACCATGTAATGGTTACCCAATGCCTGTATTTAATCGTTAATTTAATACGAAAACAGGTTATACCATTTACTTATCTACCCGCCAACTGTCAATATACAACGGTCCTGTACCGTTATAATACCAATATACAAATGGTGACTGTAATCCTTCCGATTTCCATGGTTCATAAGTTGCTTTAGCCTTTGATGCAGCCATATTCAACGGGAATTTGGTATATGGAACCCTTATTTCTGTCCACATACCTTTCACTAATGAATCAGGATATTGATATATTTCTGAATAGGTTGGCAAACCTGCAACTGTCCCGGTACCTACCTGAACAACCATTTGCGGTTCGCTTGCGGTGGAAAAGTTACCACAATTAAACTGAAATGCTATCACTGTAGTATCTGACCCAAATGGCACATAATACCAACCACGAACTCCACCGGAATAAGGTATGAGGATATTTCTGGTATTATAAACCGCAGTATTGGCAGCACGTCTGCTTGATGCGCCGGAAGTAGTTACTTTTGTACAATACCCACCTGTTGCCGCATAACTAAACTCCGCCGGGTACTGAACCTGTGAACATTTAGTAGGTGCTTCATAACTTATATTATCATCCCACCAGCAGGTATCCCATGTACCACTGCTTGTTGTAAATGGATACTGGTCCGGTGACGCACTACTGGCTTGCGGAATTACCATTGGCATACGAACACCATTTAAAAAAACATTTTGTTCAACTGCTACATGACCGTCAACATATGAAACTATACCCATACCAGAATGACGTTTATTATCTGTATCCGCTGGGATATACGCAATGTTGGCGTTAGTGGTAGAGACATTTGCGCCATCCGCGGTTATCGGCATGGTAGTTGGATCAGCAACATCACCAAGAGATTTTCCACTGATAAATCCGTTGTAAACATATCCATTCGGAGTATTTTTGCCTTTACTCGGACAAACTATAACACCCGGGTCCAATTTTAAATCACTCCATACAGATGCTGTAGATGGCATTGTTTCTTCATGGTCCTGTACATACATTGATACCGTAGCGGATATTTGCCGTTGGTTACTTGTACAGGTCGTTTGCCGCGCTTTTTCCCGTGCGCGAGCGAAGACAGGGAATAGAATTGCGGCCAAAATAGCAATAATTGCAATTACAACCAGCAATTCAATCAACGTGAACCCTTGACGTTTAATCTCTTTTGTCATTTTTTACCTCCCATTACTAACATTTGGTTGCGCAACCAAATATAGATTAATAAAAATTTTACCAATAGTTACTATAGATGTCAATGCTGTATTATGATTTTTTTTTGATTTGTTCTATAAAAATGGTATTTATAAAACTTCACATGGAAATAAAAAACTAATTCAATCCTTCCAGGCGTGCAATTATTTCTTCCTGTAATGCTCTACCCATATAAGTAAAATCCGCACTGTATCCGGCGACGCGTACTGTTAATCCCCGATAAGCATCAGGGTCAGTCTGGGCGGCGCGCAGAGTCTCAACATCTACAATATTTATCTGCAATTGACTACCACCCAACTTAACAAATGTTTTTATCATTGCCACCACGTTCCGGCGCGCAGTGGGTGTAGCAACATCTGCTGGTGATAACCGTAATGTAGATACATTTCCCGCGACTAGTCTTGAATGGTCTAATCGGCACAGTGATTTTATCATGGCCGTAGGTCCTGATTTCGCTAGCCCCTGTGATGCTGCCAGCGAATCTGCCAATGTTTGTCCGGCATGCCTGCCATCCAGGGTAGCACCCATCACCAAACCGTATGAAATATGCATATTTTCACCACCGGCAAGGTGTCCCAATACCAGTGCGCGACGAAAATCGGTTGATCTGCTTTCCAATGCGTCAGCAAGCATGGTTATCAATCGTGCACCTATATTGTCAACTTCTTCACAATCATTACCGAACTTCGGTAACGTCTTCAATTGCGCGTATAATACCGCATCATCTGCATCTAATCTTTTAAATAAATCTTGAATTTCCGTTCCATCATCTGACAACTTATCCACGGCATACAGCATATCTGTGGCATTAGGTAATCCTAACGATTCCCAATGGCCGTAGTAAGTTGCTGCCCCACCATGAGAAAAATCTTTTCCATTTTCCAGACAAACCGGCATTAATAATGTGGTATTATAATGGGTATTTCCATTCTTATCATCAAGCCAGGCATTAACATCCCGGCATAAATCTGCTACTTCTTCTATCTTCTGTTGGATAGCAGGCCAAATATCACTTCTTTCTTCGCAACTTCGCAATGCTTCATCCACCAATAATGCCAGGTTAATCCATCCATTTGGCGCTCCCCAATTTCCTAACCCGGGTGATACCACCTCAGTACAACCACTTAATGCGTAATTACGGGCAACTTCTTTCGGAACTCCTATTCGGGTAAGGCCATCAACTATCGGTTTGTCACCATAAAAACTCGGTTCCGCCAATCCTTCGCTTAATGCTGACACTGCTAATTCCAACACATCATCCGGTGTATTATCGGTACATCGCACATACACGGTTGGTCGTAATAAACGAACTTTTCTTATTGCCTGTAAAAATAGACGCGTTAAATCGTTACAACCATCACTGCCATCCGGCAACATACCACCCAATGTCATCGTCTGGACCGAACTTACGTTAACATCGCCATCAAAAACCTCATAATGCAGTTTTATAAGAAAAGATTCTATCAATTCCTGGGCGCGTTCCGGTGTAATACGTCCGGCAGCAATATCATCCTGATAAAAGTCATTCAGATATATATCAACGCGTCCGGTGGCATCACCGGCAACCATATACGCAAACCACAAACTTTGTATCGCTTCGTGAAAAGTTTCCGCTGGTTTGGCGGGCACTTTTGCGCAAATACGGGCTATCTCGCGTAATTCTGCCGCACGTTCGCCATCGGCAGTTTCTGCCAACTTTAAAGCTTCTATTACATACGTTTGTGCATGTGCAATTATCGCTTCATGTCCTATCGCGTAGGCAATATAAAACTCTTTATCATTTCCTATATTTGCATCTGCCATTTCTCTGGCACGACGTGCCATCTCTAATGACCCGATACGAATAAAATTGGCATAATCAACAACTTTATGATTAATTGATCCCTGGGGTGATATTAATCCGCGCTGGGCAGCAGATTGCAAATCAGGACGGTCATCAGGCACATTTTTACCAAATTGATGCACGTATGACTCATTACCATCCGGATACCAGTTCCAGGTTGTCCCGACATCACGCAGATAACTACCTACAATTAAGTCATCTTCTGCAATTACCGGTGTTAATTTTGGATGCACCACAGAAAAACGTGTAGCATCTGCCATAAAGGGTGAAACATTATCTGGATAAATGTAAGAATTATATAATTGACCACGTTCAGCGAATATTTTCCCTTTTGAATTCGCTGCTATTGTTGCCAATCTGTTAGTTCGTGGCGTTGAACCACGTTCGTAAATACGCATTTTACTCGTCATAATAAAACCTGCAAAATCAGTAACATTTAAACTATCTGTTTTTCATCATGACTTTCGCTTAAGGTCACTTCGACAAGCTCAGTGACCGGTCGGTGAGCCTGTCGAAGCGATCATTTTCAAGCATTTTTTCTTTAAAAACGAAAGTTTATTACATATGAAGTATACATCTCAAACGTTACAACTTCAATCAAATTAAAACGGTTTTCTATTTTAATTTTCATTAATCGGCAAAATTCCAACTACAATCTCTTCTACCCCGGGTTGTGACATAACAATCAGATTTCCCTGTGCATCTGTTAATCCTGCAGTACCCGGATTTGGACGATAATTATTATCACCGCAAAACACTGTGCCGGTACGGTTTGCCCAGGCAGATGGAATGCCAAGACGATGAGCATTGTTAATATTATGCCGCGATGGGTCATCCTCACAATTATATGGACTCAATACAAAATCTACTTTCCCCGCTATTTCATCCCAATTTTCATCAATCATATTCTCATAGCAGATTAAAATCGCGAAGTTACCCCAATGACTTGGAAATATTTCTATCTCTTCCCCCGGTATCAGCAACCTTCTCTCATCCCGGTATGGTCGCCTGTCATCCGGCCATAAAGAACATTTAGCGTGTATACCGAGTATATCACCACGATCAAAAATTACAGCAGAATTTTTAACACCGTTTGCAACCTTTTGTATATAACCAGCAACCACCATACAATTGCCGACAACAGATATCTTCCGTAATTCCTGCAGATATACGCTTTCTTCTGTATCTTCACCATATGGTTGCAAATCAGTACCACAATATCCCGCCGCAAATGCTTCCGGCAATAAAATTATATCCGGTGACTTCGCAAGACTGATTTCTGCCAATCTTATTGCACGTTTATAATTTATATCAACCATGCCATCAACAGTAGCAACAGCAATGGTTGCAATGGTAGGATTAATCATATTTATATTTCCGCATTTCTGGATTTATCAGCCATTTTTCTTGCCCATACACCACTCCACACCTTCCGTTCGAAATCTGCTAATGTTGTGCGTCCATGGACCCTGACTCTGGGCAATTTATACGGGTCGCATCCGGGCATAACCGGTCCACCACCCTTTTTCCATCCCGCCAAATAACCTGCATTACGAGTAAATTTAGTAACTCGTGAATCAAACGCGCCTGATGGGTATGCCAGTTGAGTAACCGGCTTTTTTAAATGCTCCTCAATAATCTGTTTTGAGATCACAATTTCATCTGTCAGTATTTCGTCATTTAACGTAGGCAGGTCGTAATGATTAATGGTATGTGATTCTATCCCCCACCCCGCACCGGACATGACAGATGCTTCATCCCATGAGATATGATCAGACCTACCTGCAACAGAAGTTACCAGAAAAACAGTCGCGGGAATACCATATTTATTCAAAACAGGAAAAGCATCAGTAAAATTATCGCGGTATCCATCATCCATCGTTAACACCACTGATTTCACCGGTAGCGGTTTATGATATCGCAATGCGTCTACTAATTCATCAGCATTTAATATGCTAAAATCATTCTCTGTCAGGTAACGAACCTGATTTTCAAAATCAGCAGGTGATACTGTCAAATCACGCATTAACGGTGATTTTTCTTCACGTGGGGTAAGGTTACAAATACGGTGATACATTAAAACCGGCACCGCAAAATCATCTGTTAAATCCTGGGATTTTGCTATTGTTATTGCTGGTTTAATAACAACAGTTTTATCAACATTTTTTTTCACAACTCCATTTTTCATAATTCCTGAGCATATTATAATTGTAATGAAAATTGATGCAACAATATAAATAGAAGAAGTTTTCATCGCGGATTCTCCTTTATTTATAATTGACACCTGAACTGTATATTTGTGGTAGATTTCAGCCAATGAAGCAATTATTGCCTTAAACCAAAAACCCAAATAAATTGAAAAAAATATTAAATTCCAGACTTCATTTATACCTTGTAAAGGCATTTTAATGAGTAATCTAAGGAGCAAGCCTCATCTTTATACACATTTATAGGGTGTTAATATTTATACACAAAATGACCCCAGAGCGGGTCATATATTTGTAGAGAATAATTCATAACGGTACTTTCGACCCCAGCGCGGGTCGCATATAATTACCAACTCTCTGCTATTTTATATACGACCCACGCTGGGGTCGGATTTATTATTTGAAATCTTATTCTACAACTATTCGACCCCGCTGGGGTCGTCTCATATTGAACATTATTTTCTCATATTAGAACTGTATATAGGCAGTTAGTGACCCTATCTGAAAACCGAAAACAAACCACAATAAGACGGACCAGCCTTATTTGACTGACCCGTCTTATTTGATAATTCGTAACTTAATTTAATTTTTAATTTGACCTTTGGGTTAAAACAGCAACAGCTTTTACGGTGTCGGATGCGGGGGTTGTTTTACCAGTGGTAATGTCATTCATTGATTTGGCGGTTATCATTATAGATTGGGTTGGCGGGTTAGCTGCATCGATTTTTTGTCCACAGACAGCGGCAAATCTCAGCATTATCTTCACATATTCACCAGGTTTTATTGTATTGGTTACCCAACCGCTTCTGAATACTTTTGTGGTGCGAAGAACGCCACCACCATCATATACATTTACTTTCCATTTACTGTCTACTGTATCATTACTGGTAATCACGAAACTATCCGGGACGTTGCCGGTATTTTTAACCGTTATATAGAACTCCGCCTGACGGTTAATTGGCATATCTGCATCCACTGTCTGCATACTACCGTCGTTGTTAATTATTCCATTTCCAATTAGTGGATTAGAAATCCTTGAGTAGGATATTGCAGCATCGATACCTGCTGTAGCAATAAAAGGTATAGTGGTAAATGAGTTATCAGTCGACCATGTACCATTTTTACCGCGTACGTGCCAATAATATTTGGTACCATTTGACAGTCTTGTTGAAAGATTATTAACAGTAGCAGTTTTTGATATCGCTTTTGTTGCAAATGATGCATCTTTTGATACTTCAATATCATAAGAACTAGCATTGGCGACAGCAGACCAGGTAAATGTAACGTCAATCGGTACATCTATGGCTTTGTCCGCAGGTGCAATTAATGTCGGTGGATCTATAGCGGTGGTCATTGTAAATGACCATTGTGGAGAAGATGAACTGGTAACACTATTTGCATCTATTGCATATACCTGCCATTTGTAGATTTTACCGCCAACCAGATTAACTTTAATTACAGCAGATGTACTGGTGATGGTATTACTCTCTATAGCAGTTTTATAGTTATCATCAGGACCAAAAAGTTCGTATTTATATTGATTAGCATTGGCAACCGCTTGCCAGGCGAGTGTGACCGGGGATTTAATATTTGTTGCGCCATTTGACGGCGACAATTGTACCGGTACTGCAATTATAAGCTTGGTAATCTCAAAATCAGCATTGCTGCTGTCGGTTACCGTTGGAGTCGTCACAGATGAAATCTTAACGCTGTAATCTGTCCCAGGTGTTTTAGTATCTGGAATAGTCCAGCTATAAGGACTGGTGTTTGCCGTACTTGCGACAATGACACTGTCAGAATTGCCACCTTTTAATAGTTCTATCTTCACGTTCCCCGGTTTTCCAGTGGATGTCCATGTTATATTTTGCGTGCTCCCTTGCTGCCATTTTTCACCGCCATTTGGTGCGGTTAATGTTAAAGTATCTGGAGGAACATCTTCTTCTATAGCATATACATTATTATCTTCACACCCGACATATAACTTTCCGTTTCCTCCTATAACAGGACCAGATTTTACCATGGAACCCATATCAACTGACCAAAGTTGAGTGCCATCATCAGGTTTAATAGCGTATACACAATTATCATCAGAACCGATATAAATGTTTCCGTTTTTACCGATTGCCGGACTTGTATAAACCTTATTTTTTGTATTAAATATCCATTTATGATTACCATCAAAACCATTATTTGTTTTGTTAAAAGCATATACTTTATTATCGTCGGTCCCAACATATACAGTACCATCTTCACCAATTGCAGGACTTGAATACACACTATTTTTCAAATCAACATATGTATATTCAGATCCATCTTTACCATATGAATAAAACCAATGATTATCACAACCAACATAAACAGTACCATCTACACCAACTGCTGGGCTTGATCTTATTATACTTTTAGCATAATCGTAATGATGAATCAATTGTTCATTAATATTGTCACCAGAATTATTAAATGTGTATAAATTATAACCTGATCCTATATAAATTGAAGAACCGGAATCATTAAGAGACGGACTTGATTCTACACCACTAATAGTCTTACCTAATTTATCATCAACATCATAATTCCATACAGATAAGCCAGTAGTAGCATCAATAGCAAAAAGACGAAAACTACTCGAACCTACATATATATATTTTCCATCTTTGCTTATTACAGGACTTGAATTCTTAATTTTTCCTTTTGTATCAAAATCTGACCATCCTGTTTTCTTCTTACCATCTGCAGTATTCACCGCATAAAAAATTCCATTTTCAGATCCGAAATATACAGTGGCACCATCGTCACTGATAGCTGGACTGGAAGATATTGGTGATTTCATGTCACATGGTGGCCATTTTTTCGTTCCATCAGCGTTAAATGCATAAAAAATACCATCATTTGATCCAAAATAAATAGCACCATCGTCTCCTATTGCCGGACTGGAATATACTCCAGCACCAGTCTTCATTGTTAGCACAGTGTTGATTTTTGCTTTACTGGCGGATGGGCCATTAAATGCACTGCGTCCGGTATGTTGTCGGTCACCACGAAACATTTGCCAGGGGATAATTGCCGACCCCATAGATAGCGCAAAGACTATCAAAGCCAGCAGTGAAATTACTTTTCGCATTTTCCAATTCTCCTTTTGTGATACAACCATATTTATAGTTTATTGGTAAGTATTCGGTAAACCCCATACATTTACCATAAAATTACAATAATAAGAA
>CAZNLA010000197.1:0-9522 GCA_964573385.1 uncultured bacterium | reverse complement strand
GCAGGATATTTTTCAATATATTGCTGACTGTAAAGGGTATGGTTGTGCCGCATTGGACCCATGGAATGCCCACCTTGCCGGCGTGCAAAAACCGGGTGTTGTTGCCCATGCGGGTGGAAACCCACAGGATGCGCAATTGCCACCGGTTGATGATGAATTGTTGAAAAAAGTAAAGGATGCTGCTGATAAAGCCGGAATTCCATTTGGATGCATTGCTGTTGATGGTGCACATATTTATGAAGATGATGCTGTTAAACGGTCGGCAAATCGCGCCCTTGCGTATCGTTGGATGGATATTGCCGAAAATTTAGGTGCAACACAGATGCGCATTGATTGCGGTGGCCCGGCAGAACTGCCCGGTGATGTATTTGAAATAATTATTGATGGTTACAATGATATTATTGCCCGCGGTCGCGAGAAAGGCGTGGAAATTCTTATTGAAAATCATTGGGGTCCATCAACAACACCTGAAAAAGTTGTACAAATCCTTGACGCCATTGATGGGTTAGGGTTGTTGTTTGACACCAATAATTGGGTGGAAGGCAAACAACAGCAGGGATGGGAATTGTGCGCGAAATATGCACGTGCCTGTCATATAAAAACATTCATGATGGATGAAGATGGTAATGAAGGTACACTGGATTTAAAACCGGCATTCCAAAAACTGCTTGACACCGGATACAAAGGTACCTGGGGTATAGAAAGTTGCCCGCGTGAAGTAGACGAATACGAAGGTGTTCGCCGTACAATTATGCTGATTAATAAAACATTGGGTTAATTATTAACAGGGCTTTCACACTATGGTCACTTCGACAGGCTCAGTGACCGGTCGCTGAGCCTGTCGAAGCGACCATGATTAATCCAATAGTGAAAGTCCTGAAATAATTTATAAAAAAAGGTTTCTCATGAAAATAACAGATATTTACTTAGATGTGAATGGTGATGATATCACCGGTGACGGTACAAAAAAACTGCCGGTTGCTACCCTGGCACAGGCAATTGATTTATGTCGGAAAACCGGCACTGAATGCCGAATAATTGCTGGTGATGGCATTTATTTTAACACCAGTGTAACCCTTACCGCAGCTGATTCCGGCCTGGAGATTATCGCGGCAAAAGGTACTAAGCCGGCATTTTACGGCGGAGTATTGGTTGATGGTTGGCATACCTTAAATGATTCACCATTCTGGGTGGCAGAGATGCCGGGGATAAAGAATGGTACAGCCGATTTCCGCAGTTTGGTGGTGAATGACCGTTTTGCGTCACGGGCACGATATCCGGAAACCGGTGAGATTCGCCACGCCAGTGAATTCCCCGTAACCTGGATGAGTTCAACCAAGGGCGGTTGGGAACGAAAACCTACCGAGAAAGAGTTGACTACCCTGAAATTAATGCCGGATTCATTGCCGGAAACGATGTCCATTAAAAATGCGGAAATTACCATTTATCACAGTTGGGATGAAAGCCTGGTGGGTGTTAAAAAATGGGATAAGAAAGATGGGATTATCACCTTCACCACACCATCCGGACATCCTGCCGGTGCCTTTGCCAATTGGATAGATAAAGCACATAACTTTGTTGTGTGGAATATTCGTGAAGGAATGACGAAACCGGGACAATGGTATCTGGACCGCGATAATGGACGGATCGTGTATTGGCCACTTGCCGGTGAAAAAATTGAGGATATAGTAGTTTATGTACCAAAACATGAAGTGGTGTTACGCATAAATGGTACCAAGGAAGAACCGGTGAAGAATATCCATCTGCAAGGCATTGAAATAGGTGTAACAACCACCCCACTGGTGGCAGGTGGTTTTGGGGCAGGAAATTTTGAAGGCGCATTGGAAGGACGTTTTGCCCATAATCTGAAGCTTGATAATGTTTCTATTCACTGGGCAGGTGGCCAGGGGATGCGTGTCGCAAACAGCGATGGCATCTGCTGTAATGAATGTTGCGTTAACGATGTCGGTGCCGGTGGAATAATTATTAATGGCGGTAACGGTGGCGTAATTAAAAAGACATTAATACATCATAATGGCCTGACCTACCCCAGCGCGTTGGCATTGCGGGTGGGTGGTAATAACTGGTTGGTACACCACAATACCCTGCACCACACCCCATATTCGGCTATATGCGCGGGGGGCAGTAAATTAATATTTGAAAGTAACAGATTCTATAATGTAATGGAAGAATTGTCAGACGGTGCCGCCATATATATCTTTGCCGGCAAATCTTGTGTTATGCGTGGCAACTACGCGTATAATTTGCCGGATAAATTAGGGCACGCGTATTACCTTGATGAACAAAGCGCGGATTCAGTTGTTGATGGCAATGTTGCCGTGGGTGGTTCATGGCCCATACACAATCATATGGCATGGAACTCAGTTATCCGCAATAATGTTTGTATTAACAGTAATGGCAATATGCGGATATCTTTCCCTAATTGTGATGGTTTTATCCTGGCTAATAACCAATTTTCATGCAGTGGTGAATTAATTTTCGAACCGTCATATACCGGAGTGGCAAAATTAATTAACAACGCGTGTTACAGTGGATGTGGTTTATACCGGTTCGCCTTTCATGATCGTCTGCCATCACTTGAAAAAAATGACGCGCCAACACCAATATTGCCGGTAAATCAGGGGTCGGTAATGGTTGATACCGGTTGCGAATGCGACAATGGTAAAATATCATATAGAAATGAAGAATTAGCAAATAAAATGAAATTGCCCAAATTAGACGTATCCGGTGCCGGTTGTGAATAGATTGTAAATGCCAAAATCAGGAATTTTTGATTTTTATCTATGAATAAATCAAAAATTTCTGATTTTTTCACACATATTAGTAAAAAAGCGGTAAAATATAGTTAGATTCTATTTACCGCGGAGTATGTCAGTGAAAAGAAAAATTGAAGAAAAACTTATCACCTGGAAAAATAAAACTGAAAGAATGCCTTTAATATTAAATGGGGCAAGACAGGTTGGTAAAACATATACCCTGCGTGAATTCGGCAATAAATATTATAAAAATACTATCTATGTAAATCTTGAATTAAATCAGGCCGTTTCTTCTTACTTTGGCGATAATATTACCCCAGCCAAAATAATACGATATCTTGAAGCAACCTTTAATGAATATATTCTGCCCGGTGAAACGTTGATAATTCTTGATGAAATCAAACATGTGAAAGAGCACTGACCGCGCTTAAATATTTTTGCGAAGATGCGCCGGAATACCATGTGGTTTGCGCAGGTTCATTACTCGGTGTCGCCATAAATCGTCAGACATATTCTTTCCCCGTTGGAAAAGTAGAAACATTAACAATGCATCCACTTGATTTTGAGGAGTTTTTGTGGGCAAATGATGAAGAAATATTAAGTGGTGAAATTAAAAATTGTTATATATTATCGACACCATTAACTGAAGGTTTACACCAGAAAGCATTGGAATATTACCGGTTATACCTGATTACCGGAGGAATGCCGGCATGTATAAAGGCATTTATTCAGTCGGGAAAACTTCTGGATATGCCTGAAATCCAGGGTGAGATTCTTGATAACTATATTTCTGATATGGCGAAATATGCCAGTAATGCTGACAGTGTAAAAATTCGTTGTTGTTATAATTCTATACCGGCGCAACTGGCAAAAGAAAACAAGAAATTTCAATATAAAATTGTTCAGAATGGTGGTACAGCAACTATATTTGGTGTAGCAATTGAATGGTTATTGCTTGCCGGTATTGTATTAAAATGTCAAAAAACCGAACAAGGTATTGACCCTATAACGGTATATGCTGATTTGTCTTCATTTAAATTATATATGGGCGACGTAGGGTTATTGGTAACTAAATCCGGATTATCACACAGCACAATACTTAATGATGCTGACAATATTTTCATGGGTGCAGTTGCCGAAAATTATGTTGCTCAACAATTGGTAGCGAATGGCCACAACCTGTATTACTGGGAAAGCAATAATACCGCGGAAGTTGATTTTGTGTTACAGTCCGGTGCTGATATTATTGCCATTGAAGTTAAAAAGGGGTTGAGAACAAAGTCGAAAAGCTTGCGAGTTTTTATTGATAAATATAATCCTGCCTGTGCGATACGCGTAAGCGAAAAGAATTTCGGTGAGACTGATAAGATAAAATCAGTTCCACTATATGCGGTTTGGTGTATTTAATATGGATGGCAGATAGATATCTTATGATGACAGGACTTTCGCTTAAGGTCACTTCGACAAGCTCAGCGACCGGTCGCTGAGCCTGTCGAAGCGACCATTTTCAAGCATATTTTTCTTTCAAAGCGAAAGTCCTGTGATGATAATCTTTTCAACCAGGACTATCAGGATTTATTTTATCCTGTTCTGTTATATCTGTACTATCTTCTGATTCTGCTTTAATTTCTGCATCTTCTTCCGGTATTAACATGGCTATTTCTTCCGGTTGATGCAACCAGCGGTAAATTGAACCGGCAATGGTTATTATTCCGATTATCCCGAGAGTTATATTATTCATAATGGCCTGAACAATATCCTGTTGGGTATCATGTTTTGCCATATTTATAAACATTAAAATGTAATGCAAACCGACAACAATGCCCAGGGTAGATAACCAACGCGGAGAACCTATCCCCCACATTACAATTGACCATCCGACAAAATATGGCAAAAACAGCAAACCCCACCACATTGAACGTCCGGTATCACCACCAAAACCACCTTTCATACTGATTAACCATAATGCTGCAATGCCAATAATAACCAGGATGAATCCCCATAAACGGTATAACAACACCCGGCGATCTGTGTTATCAAGATATGTGCTTAACGCAATTAACCCGCAACCCGGCAATATAACCATGCAACCTTCAAGTGGGTCTATAGCGCCGATTGCCATTGCTATACCGCCAATTACAAACAAAATGCGTGACCATAGTTGACGTTTATTCACGTGATTTACCCTCTAACCTGCTTTAGATGTGGTCACTTCTGCAAGCTCAGTTACCGGTTGAATTCACGGTCACTGAGCCTGTCGAAGTGACTTATATAGAAATCCTGACTTTTTTTGTATAAATTTGGTTATTAACAGTCTATCTACCAAATTACCGGTGTCGAATTTCTAAAATTTATATAATATTATACTGCGCAACCGGCAATATGGCAATTTATTTATGGCGTTTAATGTGCTGTTATAAAATTATTTCATCTTATATAAAGGTAATCTGGCTTTTTTCAATAATTAATTATCAGCAAGGATAATAAATATGATAATTTCTGAAGCAGAAGATTTTACCACCGTCGTTTATGATGGTATCAGTCCGGATAGTATGGTATGTGACACAACATTACGGCAATTACCGGACGGGTCGTTGGCATTGTTTATACTAGCCGGTGGCGATTTTGAACCGTCGCCGGAAAATTATACCGGAATTACCCGCAGTTATGACGATGGCAGAACATGGTCGCCATTGGAACCGGTCGACGTTGGTTTCCCCCGCGAAGGCATTACCATCGGGCAGGGGCCAACCGAGTTAATAGTTGTCGGTGATTGTTGCATACTATTCTTCAGCACCCATTCCAAAACATGGGGCCACAATTGGAAAACATGGATGATACGCAGTTATGATAACTGCAGAACATGGAGTGTGCCGGAACCATTGCCGGGAAGATTGGCAAACGCAACCTTTATAAGACCACATATTAAAACCGGTGATGGTCGTATTATATTACCGTTTCAGCATTATTTGGGTCCCGGTGCCGATGTGCCACCACCACCCCCGGACGATAAGCCATGGTGGGGTGAAATATGCCATTATGTAAGCGACCCGCGTCTGGGTGTGTTAATCAGCGATGATGATTGCAGGACATGGACAGAATACGGCAATATAAAATTGACAGACGACGACCGTTACCATGGTTGGGCAGAACCCAGTATTGTTGAATTAGCAGATGGTAAAATAGGGATGCTGATACGCGCGGACAGATTGGGTGGTGTTTTGTATTACGCGGAATCACCTGATGGTGGTTTAACCTGGCCTACAATTGCTATAAAAACCGATATTCCCAATCCCGGGTCAAAAGCATCGTTATTCTCACTGGGGGGTGATACAGTTGCCATGTTACATAACCCCAACCCGGCGCACCGCAGTCCATTGGCAGTATGGATAAGTTATGATGGCATGAAAAGTTGGGGATATCAACGCGTGTTGGTTCCACAATCCTGCGATGGTGCCGATGGAAGGTTGAATTACCCGGATGGTTTTGTCAGCACAGATGGTAAATATTTAAACTTCGCATTTGATGACAACCGTCACCGGGCAGTGTTTTATCAGTTAAAAATAGATAATCTCCGGGAGATTTAAGACTTATCAAACAGAGATAAAGGATGTACCATGACCGATACAAAACAGTGGCAAATATGTGAATTAACTTTCACCAGCATAACAGAATATGCTAATCCATACACCGATGTTGATATGACGGTTACCTTCACCGGGCCTGATGGTATGGTAATATTACGTCCTGCTTTTTGGGATGGTGGTGACCGATGGATGGTGCGTTTTGCACCGACTGCAGTGGGCGACTGGCAATGGATTACTGTTTGTACAGATGAAAATAATACAGCTTTGCATGGCAAAACCGGCGGATTATCCTGCACCCGGTATAGTGGAGATAACCCGAATTATCGGCATGGATTTCTGCGGGTAAGCAATACCGGACGTTATTTTGAATATGCTGATGGCGCGCCATTTTTTTGGCTGGGTGATACCCATTGGCAAATGCCGGATACTGAAAGAATAGACGACTGCAACCATCCTGATCATAATGGTTCGCCATGTCCGTTTTCCGGGCAATTCCAGCACCTGGCAGCAATGCGGAAAAACGCCGGCTTTAACGTATATCAGACATATCCCGCCATCACCGCGCACTGGTGGAGTAATAGATTTGTTGAAATAAATCCGGAACGTTTCCGCAATATCTTCGATTTTCAGATGAATCATCTGGCGGCAGAGGGTTTTGTCATAGCACTTGGGTTTGGTCACTTTAACAGTGCGGTAAAGATACCCGCGGAAGATTTGTGTCGATGGGCAAGGTATCTGGTGGCGCGGTATGGCGCGCATCCGGTTGTGTGGATTACCTGCCAGGAAATATCTGCGCCGGAAGATATGAATAAAATGTCATCATGGCTGGAAGTCGCTACAGAAATAGAACGTTGTGATGGTTATAATCACCCGCATTCCGGACATCAATGGGTGCTGGATGTGGATGAACGCCCATTGGGGAATTATAGCTGGCATGACTGGTTTGCGTTGCAGGGTGGGCACCGCGGCAGTGGGTTAACACCACAGGCACGTTATGCCGGGTATTACAACTTTTCGCCAGTAAAACCGATTATAGAAACTGAAGCCATGTATGAACAAGTGGATTGCGGCGGTATTGCCGATGAGAATGATGCCCGTATCTCTGCATGGAAGGCAATGTTATGCGGTAGCGCCGGACACACATATGGCGCGGCAGGTATCTGGGCGTTAAAGTGGGATGTTAATGATAAAAATTGGACCGATTATAACCACAAAATTGCTGGTTGGTATGCCGGTATGGCAATGCCCGGCACAGCAATGATGACAATATTAAAAGATTTCTTCACAGATTTTCAGTGGACTCAATTATCACCGCATTTTATGGATAACAATTGGATAACCAGTGATGACCCGGAGAAATCTGTATTAGCTACCATAAACAATGAATTATATCTGGCATATTTTTATGGTGATTCGTCAGTAAGTAAATTGAAACAGTTAAATGCGGAAACCACCTATACCGCGCAATGGTTTGACCCTCGCACGGGAACCTACACCAGAATATCATCCGGCATTAAACCCGATAATGGTGAATGGCAGGTACCGGAAAAACAGGAAAATGATTGGGTTTTGGTATTAAAAATTGATGATTGAAGATGAAGGTTTTAAGTTTTTAGTGTGATGTTTTCAGTTTTTTATAGATGCAGATATTATGCAAAATTCAAATTTGAGTAATATCTGTTATTAAAGCTATCTTGTATTTAAAAAAGTAGAGACGCAAAATCTTGCGTCTCTGCCCTTAGGTTTTCTATAAACCGCCGGGTTGCGACCCTGTTCCAAACAGACTATTCATTTTACGCTTCTTATACAAATTAATTATTTAAAAAGAAAAGATATGTAGAATATTATGAGTAACGACTTCGCCCAATCTATTATCATTAATGCTAATAGAAGTTAATCGACCCCAGCGCGGGTCGGATATTCCATAGTAAAAACCCCTTATAATCCATAAAAACATAACTTTTTCAACTTTTTTATAAAATTTTGTTTTGAAAATTTATTTCCAAATTGACATAATAAACAATACGTCCTCATTTACAATATTTTTAATTATTAAACTATTATAAAAATTATTTTTTTAATAATTTTAAATAATATATAAAAATAATTTTAAAATTTATATATATATACGTAAAATTCGTATTGACATATCAAAAAGTCGGTATTAACATGAATATTAAATTTGAACAGTCCTGGTAATGTTTCCAGCAGTTATGTTGCAAACACTTATATTAACAGATGGATGTTCTGTTAGTATAACGAGGAAGACCACCTGGCTGTTTATGCTTATTGTCGGAAAACTTTTCAAAGGTGATAAGGAGAGCATGAAAATATCCGATTTATTTCTAAAAGTTATAGGAATACCTCTATAGCTTCTTTAGTCAGGCGCTGTATCGAAATACCAGTGGATACCCACAATTTGTGGGGTGAAGATTAGCAGATGATACCGGCACATCATTTGCTGCCACTGGATAAAAAAATAACATCCAACCGATTTATTAGCGATTAATAAATATCAAAAGAAAAAATTGCATTTTACCAACGATGTAAATGTAACGATATTTTGTTGCATAATTTTAATAATAAATAATAATTAATATTTTTATAAAATTATAAAGGTAGAATATGAAAACAGAGTATGAAAACATTTCGGGTTCCCGCAACAATCATGTTGCCTTAAGTTGCTGTCTTAATGGCTGGATACCTATTAACATGGCAAACCTGTTTAACGGGAAAACCCACGGTAATGTTTCAACTATAGGTTGGCGAAATTTCATTGCAAGGAGAAGTAGTATGAATAAGCCTCAAACATCCCATTTTATTTTGAGTGTCCTGATGACACTATGCTTGTTATTGCTCACTGTGAGCGTAAATGCAAATGCGGGAAATACTGTTATAAAAGTTCCAGGAGACTACGCCACTATCCAGGCAGCTATTAATGCTGCTGTTTCTGGCGATACTGTTCTGGTTTCTGCAGGAACCTACCATGAATCATTAATTATCCTTAAACCATTGACAATAAAATCAGTCGATGGCGCCGCAACCACAATTATTGATGGCAACAGTGCCACCGAAAATTACTACATGGTAAATATCAAAGCCGATAATGTAACGTTGGATGGCTTCACCATCACCAACCCCATTTATTCGGCTACTGC
>CAZNLA010000196.1:0-9544 GCA_964573385.1 uncultured bacterium | reverse complement strand
AATTTACAAATCCGAAGACGGTTCAGAATCATCCCTGGCTATTCGTGCCAGTGGAACTGAACCTATTAACCGTATTTATATCGAAGCACAAACTGAAGAGATGCGTGATTTTATTAAACTTGCGGTCGGTGAAGAATTGGAAAGACAAATATTGAACGCTATTGAAAGTTCTACCGATATGAACGGCGTTATTGACATTCTGGAAACCGTTGAGTTGCCTCATAAAGACAATCCATTACCTGCGACATTCACCGCCAGCATTATTAATCCGGCAAAAGAAAAGATAATTAAACTGGGTGGTGATTTAAAAATAGCAGATTCGGAGTTGGGAATAAGAAACGCGGCAAAAGCAGGAGCACTAATCTAAAATCGGCATCCACCATAAGATATTAATATTGATTACTAAAGAACGCAAAGACAATAAAAACAGATTCTCTTTGCGTTCTTTCTGTTTTTTGCGATGAATATCTTTCCTATCTTTCGCATTCAAAGAGAAATCTACATAAAATTTGTCGTTTCAACAGTCCTGTAAGACATGATGATGATATTTAAGCGCGACTATCCGCAGAAAAATATTCGACTGTTTTCATTGCGTGTCCTAATGATTCATCTTTTTCAACCCGGCGTAATAACTCAACCATATCAATCCATTTTGTTTTAGTCATAACTTCTTCACGAAAATGGGCGGCACCATAAAAACCTTTCATATACCATGATATATGTTTCCGCATTTCCTGAACCCCGATTTTTTCATTTTTATCCGCTATTAATAATTCACCATGCTCAATTGCCATATTTACCCGGTCAGCAATTGATGGCACTGGCAATAATTCCCCGGTATTTACGAAATGATTAATTTCATCAAAAATCCATGGATTTCCCTGTGCTGCTCTACCCACCATCACCGCGTCGCACCCCGTCTCATCAGCCATTCTTAAAGCGTCAGAACCGCATTTAACATCACCGTTACCAATTACCGGTATACCTATATTATCCTTAATCTGTTTAATAATATTCCAATCCGCACGACCGAAATTATGATGAACTTTTCCTGGTCGCGGGTGTATTGTAACCGCCGATAGACCTTCTTCTTCCGCCACTCTGCATATGTCTAATGCGGATGGACCATTTTGATTCCAATAAGCACGCATCTTTACAGACACAGGAAGATGGGTTGCGGATTTTACCGCGCGGAAAACCTGTCGTACCAGAGTTATATCGCGCATCATCGCGGCACCAGCACCTTGTTTTGTTACTTTTGGCACACCACAGCCCATATTGATATCAATAACATCCGGCCCATATGGGGTTATTAATTCTGCTGCCTTCGCCAAATGTTCCGGATATTGACCGAAAATTTGTACTGTCACCGGATGTTCCTGAGGGAAAATACGTACCATAGCATGGGTTCGGGCACTATTATATACCAATGCATTGCTACTGACGAACTCTGATACCACCATACCTGCGCCATGCCGTCGGCACAATATCCGAAACGCCCTGTTAGTTATACCGGCCATTGGGGCTAATATTAAGGCAGGTTTAATTGTTATTCCAGCGATAATTGCTGACTGTGGAAATGACATGACCCACCTAAATGCGATGCATTGCTGTGAAGATATCTTCGTGTTGGACACGAATTTGAAGACCTAAATCTAATCCAATAACATCTAACTTTTCTTGTAAATCAGGAATACTAATAATTGCTGAGTCTATCTCGGTAAGCATAATCATAGTGAAATATCCCTGTAATATCGTCTGACTGATATCCAGAATATTCACAGCATTTACCGCCAGATTGTTACTTACTCCAGCAATAATTCCAACCCGATCTTTACCAACAACTGTTATTACGGCTTTCAAAAAACTTCCTCTCACAAATGAGTATGCATTTATCAATACAATAACCAGCGTTGATTAGAACTATCAACACTTTATATCTTATAATCGATACAACGGACAACCGATGTGAATTGCAGATATGATTTTCACCAAAACATAAGTTTTGATAAAATCAATACTAACAGGATTTTCGCTATAATACGATAAAACAGGGCAATCTCAAGGGATTGCCCTTACATCTTTATAAAAGCGAAAATCCGGTATTAATAATCTCTAATCTACTTGCTGAAAATCTTCTTTTCCAGCACCACAGTCAGGACATACCCAGTCATCCGGCAGGTTTTCAAAAGGCGTTCCTGGTTCAATACCAGCAGTAGGGTCACCGGTTGCCGGGTCATAGACATAGCCACATAAAGTGCATTCGAATTTCATTTGTTTTCTCCCTTATTTGATTTCAGATTCAACAGGTTGGTATTTTAACCATTCAAGATAAGATAACACGGAACAAATCATCATTGCCAACGCAAATGCGAGAGCAAATATTTTACCTCCGCTACGTGAGTCCGGTTCATCTGCTAATTGTGGTTCATCCAGCATAACATAAGATGGACCACGGGTTTCTGCTACTACTTTAGCTTTTTCATATTCAGTTTTTAACATTGTCAAAACATTAGTTTTTTCAGTGACAATCGCCTGTAATTTAATATAGTTTAAAGATATACCAGGCATTTTTTCTATCTGACTTTTCAATTCTCCTTCTGCCCTGCGATAACCATCTAATTTTGCCTGTGCAATTAATGCTGACATAGCAGTAACATATATCCCAGGCGATAATCCATCACGCGCAAGTCCTATCTGCCGTTTCATTTCATTTTGCAAACGTTTTTTCTGTTCAGTTAATTCCGCTTTTTTGTTAACAACCTCAGGGTGAGCATCACGAAATTTCAATTTCATCAAAGCCAGGTCAGATTCTATTGCGGTGATGCGTACATATAATGTGCTTAAAACATTATTATTTGTACCACCACTTGTGCTAACAGAAGAACTGTCTGATACAATAAAAGATGGATCAATACTTGCTTTTACAAACTGTTCCGTTTTGGCGGACACATCGTGCAGTTGCTTCATAGCCAATTCAGCCTGAATCTTCGATTCTAAAGTCGATGATTGCACTGTAGCATATTCCTCTGCCAATGACTTTGACTGCGCGTCAGGATTTATTATCAGGTTATCTTCCTGATATTTTTTTAACTTATTTGCGGCATCATCTAATTCTATATAAGTTTTTGCTATTTGATCTTTCAGATATTTTTCACCTTGTTTAGCCGGATCCAATGGTAATTCCGAAGTAATTTCATCCAAAGTTTCCATTACACATTGCATATAATTAAATGACAACGTCACATCCTTCACGCCTTTATCATTTTTTATTACCTTTGTTTTTGCTTCTAAAAATAGTTCGTTATTCTTACCCTTTGTTATCTTCATAACATCATCCATTTTATCATACAAATAATCCGTTCTTTGCTTATCCCATATCTTTCTTAAATCATACCCGCGTTTCATCATTTTTGAAAGAATCATTTTACGTGCTTTAATACTTTTAATCAAAGTCACACAGGTTGCATTACTCGATCCTGTTTGCGGAACTAACATTGCGCCTTCCATAACTGGCAAACTGGGCAAGTCACCGTCACCACCACCCAACATAGCCAATTTGCCACCGGCAGATGGAAATAACAAAGTTGCAGTTGCGGTATAAGTCCGTGGTTTTATGAATATATACAGTACCGCTACAACCAAAATTATTGATGTCAAAATAAATAATTTTTTAAAATTCGTCCTGACTACTTCAAATAAAGTAGGAGGACTGGAATATTTATTAAGTTCTGTCATAAAATTAACCTTTAATTCTTAAATGGCAAATATGATAAAGCTAACTCAGATATAGTGCGTAAAGATGCTTCAAACAAGTTATCTGTATGAATATTTTTGATAATAAATGTTGTCGGCACAATAATTATATCACCGGGTAATACCTTACTGCTTCTTCTCGCAGGCATAACCATGCCATTCATGCGTAATATTACCATATGTTCAGGTTCAGCATCCTTCGAGAATCCACCGACAGCCTTTACATATTTATCCAAATCATCACTCTTCTGATAAACAACAGAACCATTACTGAATACCCCGCCTAAAACTGTAACCGTCGTCGGAATCTCTGGTACATAAACTGAGTCACCAGGTAGTAATTTAATATCTCCAGATTTACCTTTTGATTTAATTATCTTATCTGCTTCTACAGGAATTGTAATTGATATCTGCTGCTCCTGCATACTGCGTGGTGGTGTTAATATAATAATCTTCCCGCTTTTCTCTGACAAAATAGCACGGGCAACCTGAGAAGATAAAATATTAACATTCTGCTGAGACGCATCCTGGGCGGTACTCCCCTGTATTGCCGGCACCTTCATTGAAGTTGCTCCGGAACTGGTATCAAGGTCATGTAATAATCTATCCATCTCACGTTTCTGTTCTGTATTCTGTATAGAAGAATTTGGTCGGTATAACAATAATCCTGCGGGATAACCATTTGCCATAATACCACCCGCCTCAGTAATCAATTGATATAAAGATTTAGCGTTCAAACGATTACCCGCGTAAGCAGGATATGTACCAGGATGCAAAACATTTCCTTCAATAGTAATAGTTTCTGTCATGGTAACTAATTCAGAATTTCCTCTTACAGTTATTAAATCTTTGTTTTCTAATATTGGGTCAACATCCAAACTATAACTATTCTGGTTTGTTTTAACCACATAATCCATAGATTTAGTTTCGCCATTCAATACCCTGAAAATCATGACTTTAGGTTCGGCACTTACATTTAAACCACCGGATAATGCTAACGCGTCAGAAAGTTTCATCCCTACTGTTAGTGGTAAAATGCCAGGTTTGCGAACGTACCCACGTACAACTACTGTTTTACTATCCATTATTTCCTCACGGGTCATAACAGATAATTTATCTCCCGGTTTCAGCAATACATTAGCATCTTTAACATTGGCAACCGCGTCAACCAGATTAACCGGAATAATTTCCATATTTTTATCTTCACGTGTTCTATATAGATTTGCTCTGTCAGGATAACTGCTATTTAATAAGCCTTTAGCCAGGAATATCAATTGACTAACTGTCAACCCTTCAACAAACGGGAAAAAGCCAGGTGATGTAACTGCACCAGTAATAGAGACTGATTGCGCGTTACCAAGATTTTCTTTGGGATAAATAAATAATTTATCACGACGATTTAATTCTATATCTTTCTCTTTTATTGATAACGCATCGCGTAATGATATTTCTATCATTTGCTCTAACATCGTTTTTTCATCTAATCTTATAATTAATGCTTTATCCAATGTAACATTTGGTTTTAAACCACCGGATATAAATATTGCGTCTGATACTTTCATACCTTTATAATATGGTATTAATGCCGGCTTATTTACTTCGCCCACTACCGTAACAGACGACTCTACTACATCAGAATTTGCTTTGATTTCAATTCTGTCGCGTGGTTGTAATATATAATCATCCGCAACATTTTTAGCTAACGCACCATCAAGATTAAATGAGATTAAAACGGATTCGTTTGAACTTGGGTAACGATATAATTGTGCTAACCGTAAGTATGCTTTTGTAGTCACCCCGAATGCTTTGGCTATCAGGTCGCTGATTTTCATATTCACTGAATATGGATATACGCCAGGTTTAATTACCTCACCCATAATAGATACTGAACCGATTAATTCAGATACTTCTTCACGTTTGTATATTTTCACTGTATCACGTGGTTTTAACTCTAAATCAGCAGAAATGTCGCCATTAAGAATATTATTAATATTAATTATTATCACATCCTGCTGATTTTCACCTATCTTCATCACCGTATTTGCGGTAGGGTACCGGTATAAATGTGCCTGATCAAGGTATGAATTTATAGTGGTTCCAAAACTTAACCGTAATAAATCAGAAATTTTCATTCCTTTCATATATGGAAACGCGCCTGGTTTTACAACTTCACCGGAAATCACAACAGAATCTGTCAATTCGCTTAATTCACTGCGATTAAATATCTTAATATTATCGCGTGCTTTCAATTCAATATTAGCTTCTTTATTGCCCGCAATTATATCACTTACATTAATGATGATTGTTTCTTTCTTCGTTTCTGTGGTTCCGGCAGTCGGATACCTGTATATAAAAGCCTGATCAAGATAAGCATTGGTAGTGGTACCAAAACTTAATTTTAATACATCTGCTACCTTCATACCTGTTTTAAACGGGAATGATCCCGGTTTAACAACTTCACCGGTTATAGATACGATATCCGTTAATTCACCCAATTCACTGCGATTAAATATCTTAATAGTATCGCGTGCTTTTAAAACAATATTTGCCTCTTTATTACCAGCAATTATATCGGTGACATTAATAATTATTGTTTCTTTCTTTGTCTCTGTTGTTCCGGCAGTCGGTAATCTGTAAATAAATGCCTGATCCAAATAAGCATTCATCGTTGTTCCAAAACTTAAATTTAATAAATCAGAAACCTTCATTCCTTCTTTAAACGGGAAGACACCGGGTTTAACAACTTCACCGGATATAGATATTATGTCATTTAATTCCGGAAGTTCACCGCGGTTAAATATTTTAATGGTATCACGTGGTTTTAATTCTATATTTGCATTTTTATCACCATTCATAATATTGGATACGTTTATTATGATAGTTTCTTTTTTAGTGTCATTAGTTCCCGGTGTTGGATAACGATAAATAAATGCCTGGTCCAAATACGCATTTATTGTCGTGCCAAAACTAAGACTTAATATATCGCTCACCCTCATACCTTCTCGATATGGGAACGAACCAGCTTTTACTACTTCACCGTTTATAGAAACTGTGTCATTTAACTCAGTCAACTCACTGCGGTTAAAGATTTTTAATGTATCACGTTGTTTTAACTCAATATTAGCCTCTTTATTACCATTTATTACATTGGTAATGTTAACAATAATTGTCTCTTTTCTCGTTTCTGTTGTACCGGCTGCCGGATATCTGTATATAAATGCCTGATCTAAATAAGCATTCATGGTAGTTCCAAAACTCAGACTTAATAAATCGGCAATTTTCATCCCTTTTCTGAATGGGAATGTACCAGGTTTTACTACTTCACCAGAAACAGATACAGTATCATTTAACTCTGTTAATTCACTGCGGTTAAATATTTTTAATGTGTCGCGTTGTTTTAATTCAATATTAGCAATTTTATCACCATTCATTATGCTGGATATATTTACAATCAATGTTTCCTGTTTTGTTTCTGTAGTACCTGCTGCCGGGTGTCTGTAAATAAATGCCTGATCCAGAAACGCGTTTGTTGTTGTACCAAAGCATATTTTTAGCAAATCCGCAATTTTCATACCCGGATAAAACGGGTATGTCCCTGGTTTTACCACTTCTCCCTGAACAATAACGACATCCTGTAATTCTGAAACCTCAGTACGAGCATAAATCTTCAGCATGTCACGTGGTCTTAATTCCAAATCTGCTTTCTTATTACCATTCAAAATATCAGTTAAATCTACTGTTATCACCTCTGGTTGTCCGGGTGACTGTGATCCGGTATTGGTAATATTAACCGGGAACCGGAATAAATGTGTTTGTTTTAAATAAGAGTTAATTGTCGTACCAAATCCAAGGTTTACCAGGTCAGATATTTTCATTCCCTGCACAAATGGATACGAACCGGGTTGAGTAACTTCTCCCTGAATAGTAACCATATCCAGCGATTGAACCATATTCTTCTTTGATATTACTTTTAATGTATCTTTTGCCTGCAATGCCAGATCGGCACCAGGCTTTCCTTCCATCACCGCACGCAGGTTAAAAGGTATTTGATAACTGCTGGAATTATCCCGTAGTCGGGTGATAACTGCCTGCTCAATATATGCTTCGTCATCTATTAAACCACCGGCAAGTGCTATCAGTTTGCTTACAGTTGGAGCCATATCCGCAGGGAAGGGACCGGGACGATTAACGGCACCGATTACAGTAACGGCATTTTGCAGGACATCCAAAACGGGACGTATGTAAATTTCATCACCATTTTGTACTTTTTCCAATTTGCCAGCAGCATCATTGAATAATTCTCTTACAGTTTGTCCACTTACGCTATCAATGCGCATAATGCGAATTTTGTTTGACGCTTTAGATGTTAAACCACCACTTAATTTCATTACATCATCAACTGTTGTTTCTTTAACTAATTCATATTTCGCCGCACGATTAACAGCACCATAAACAGACACTATTTTACCGCTCATAGGTATGTAAATTGTATCACCACTTTGCAATGGTTGGTCTACATATTTTCCATCCAACAGATATTCATAAATATCAATAAGCGCAACTAATTTGGTTCCACGCATTAATTTAATACTTCGTAATGACCCAATATCAGTAGGACCACCGGCGCTGAATAACGCGGTGAATACTGTTGCTAAACTGGGTAAAATATATTTACCGGGTTTTTTAACTTCACCCATAACATATACCGGCATTGTTCGCTGACCGACTAAGTTTACTGTCAGGTTAAAAGTTGTATAAAGTTTCGAATATTTTGTTCGCAAATCCCGACGCAAATCATATATCGTCTTACGGGCAACTGGCATATTTCCTATTGTTTTCAGAAAAATATCACCGGTTGGGGTAATTGTTTGTACGCTTCTTTCATACTCAACATTTTCCGACCAGCAAATAATCTCTAATTTATCGCCCGTACCCAATGCATAATTATCTGGTACTGGGGCATCAGGATTAGGCATAAATGTTTCACCACCGGTATCGAAAAGAGATCTTCCGAACATCTTAACATTGGGGGTAAAATCATAACTGACAACATCTTTTTCCGGAGTTTGAACAGCAGGATTTGTTACCGCGTTATCAACTACTTTTCCTACTTGCGCAAATACAACAGGCATTGCCAGTATCATTAAAAAAAGTATAGATATTTTTGAAATTTTCATGTGATTCATCATTAATTCCTCTCAAATGTTCATGCTTATCAGCAACGCTATTTTAGCACATTTAGTATTGTTTTTACGAATTCTGATAGTATCTACTTTAAAAAATCCATAACTATTTGTGCAGTTTTTGCTATTGCTCCACCCTCACCCATTGCCGCACGAATACGGCTAAACCCATCTAACTGCGCCTGTCGGGCAGGTGATGGGTTAATTAATTGCATTATAGCAGCGGATAAATTTTCCGGTGAAGCTTCCAACTGTTTAAACTCCGGCACCAACATACTATCATCTATAATATTCGGTAATGCCATATATTTTATTGTACTTGCAATAATTTTATATTGTACCCAACTTGCCCAACTACCGCGATATGCTACTGCCATCGGGACATTTAAACATGCCAATTCTAATGTTACCGTACCGCTACATGCTATGGCAACATCAGCAACCTGCGCATAATTATAATCAAAACCGTCCAACACTTTAATATCCATATTTGCAGGTTTTTTCATTTTTGCGTATTTCACGCGTAATGATGTGCTAATGGCAACAATATCAACGGGTTATCAGGCAACATACCGGCGGCGGAAATAAATGCCTGTGTCAGATGG
>CAZNLA010000195.1:0-9583 GCA_964573385.1 uncultured bacterium | reverse complement strand
TACGAGGTGGTAGCTGGTTTAATGAGAACCCTGACTTCTACCGAACTTTCTCTCGATATAATGTAAAAAAAGTATTTAAAAAGCATACTTATGGATTTCGCTGTATTCTTAAAAAAAATACAAATTAAATTGACCATGTCTGGGTATCACTTAAAGTTTATGTGAAAAGTATCAATACTACCTTGTCTGATGCACAAAAGAAACTGTGGACAGAAAACTTAAAAAGAATTGCGTTGTCCGACAATTCAAACTATTGGGTCAGTGTGAGCGAAAGTCCTGTGTAAATTGATATTTTAAAAAGATTCATGAAATTAATATAGAGTTTGAAAAATTAATTATATTTTATTAAAACACATAATTATAACTTGTGTGTTAATAATAAAGGAGATAATATGATAAGTACCAAGATGTTTATGAATGTTGTTTTACTCATCTTTTCATTTTGTTTTATTTCTAAAATAATATACTCACAAAATGATGTAATAACTCAAGTTCCTGCTACACCGCAGGAAGTCATTAAACAGACGCTCAGTGATTTTACCGGTAATGATGAAAAGAAGAAGATTTTAACTTTTGACCGCGTTACCATGATAATAGTGTCTCTTGAAAAAGCAAAAGGATGGGATAGTGAAGATGGTAAAGCACTTGTTAATCTGGTAGAGAAAAAGAAAGGTGATAAAACATTGGCATTATTGAAGAAGTTATTGAGAGATGACCTTATCGGTGCTGTTGAGATATTTTCTGATTATTTAACAAAACCAGGAGAAAGAGACAGTGAAGCAGCAGTTAAAGTACTTCGAGACAACGGTTATAATCTTGCTGCCGATGCAATAGGTACGATTTATCCGCAATTATACACATCAGATCGAATTACCTGCTGGGCAAGAATCCCGATGGATAAACGCAAACCGATTGATGAATATATGCAGATGCGTTACAGTCCTGGTGACCTAAGCAGGGGAACGATGATTGATGTTATGTTGAAGATGACAGATGAACCACCTGTTGGTGGATTGTCTGCGGATGATTATTTCGCGCTGGCAACCTGGTTTGGCAAAGATACCAGATTTTTCAATATGGGTACAGCTTATGATTTTTATTATAAAAGAAGATATCAGATGGCTGCAAAAATAGCAAAATGGCTGGCAAAAGATAAACCTGCTGATACTGAATTGCAACGAAGTGTAGCAAATTCCTTGCTTTCTTTCGGTGAATCCCATGACAATGTGATAAAATTTTACAATGAGTTGATAAACAGCACTGCTGAACCTTATCGGCGCGATATACGGTTTGATTATTATGAAATGTTGAAAAAGAAAAGATTGGTATCAGATAAAGAAACTCTGCCCGGTATTCAACAAAATGGAGACGCGTTATGCGCTGGTGATGCTTTTATTGTTGATGCTATATATGATAAAGCAACAGAGAAATATATTTTAGTTCTTGCTGATAAAAATGCTGATATTTATCAGCGTGCTGCAGCATGGAGCGGATTACTGGACAGCGATCCGTCATCAGCGTTTAAGTATGCCGATGATGTAATTGCAGCAGTTGAGGTTATACAAGATACAGAAAGTAAAACAAGACTGGCAGTCTGGTTGGGATGGCAGTTAAACAGGATGGTTATTCGTGAAATACCGTTAGCTCCGGGGCGATCTGTACGGAATACTCGTTTGCAGTATAAACCTGTTCATGACGTGAAAGAATGGGGTCAAAAATGCGCCTTAATAATGGAGAGATTGATTAAGATAGATCCTGTTGCTTCTATGAAACCAGAAAAAGATACCCAGAAATCACTTCGATATACTGCAGCGTTATTATTTGCTATTGCAGGTGACAACAATAAAGCTGGTGAAATAGCCGGTAGAGAAATAAAATATATGGTTGACCCGCCGTTGGGTGGATGGCCATTTTTTCCTAATTCAGCGGATAAAGACTTGAAAAAACCGCGTGAGTTTGTCTCGCCAAGAGGAATCGAATCTGAATTGCTGATGAGAGAATTAATGCCGGCATTAACACGATATAATGTTGCTATTCAAACATCACCCACCGCGATGATAAGTATGTCACAGCCAAATATTGAATTAATGAAAATTCAAAGCAATCAAATTGAGAAGAGCAAGAATGAAGAAGAAATAAAAACAGCACTAAAAGCTATTGGCGAACAATATTATTTAAGCATTAATTTTGTTAACCCATTGCAAACAAATTTAAGAATAGATAAACCAGCACCACCTATCCGGGAAGTTAATATTAAACAAGTAGAAGAACCGGATAAATTGGTAAAATCAGCTTTTGCCAATGATATTGCATGTCGAAATGCACCATATTTTCTTCACAACGGTGACCCGAGATATGAAAATGAGTTTTATGGTGGTATGTTGAAAGCAATGCTGACAGCAAGCAACCCGGCATTATTAAAAGAGATGGTAAAACTAACCGAAGAAATATTAGACAAATATCAGAAAGCGGCAGGTATAGAAAAAGCGGCAGAAGAAGCAGAATATATAGCCAATTATATATCCAGCAGAAAAATATACGACATGTCTGAATACACCAAAGAGTTACGCGAACGATATCCGAAACCAGAAGTAAAGAAATAAATTAAAACGTGATGTGCCTATTGTTGAATGGATTTGGTTGCTAACGACCCAATGTATTGCGAGCATCTTACTCGCAAAAAATCCGGGCAGGATACTCGGAATACTCATGGTTACACCTGTTTTGCAATTGCCTGTACAACCGTGTATTATTTACTTTTTCGTTTATTAAATATAATTGCAGGTATTGTCTTAATTATTATTATAAAATCAAACAGGCATGATTTTTGTTGTGAATATTCTATGTCGCATTTTATCCAGTTATCAAATTCCATTTCCGGTCTGTCTGATATTTGCCATAATCCTGTAAGACCGGGACGAACAGTTTCGCGCTTTTGTTGCCATGCAATTCTTTTTTCTTTTTCATCTTCAGTCACCATTTCCTGCCAACCCGGACGTTGCAGGTCTTCTATTGGCAATGGGCGCGGTCCAACTATGCTCATATCTCCAATTAAAATATTTATTAACTGGGGTAATTCATCAATATGACTGGCGCGCAGGAACTTTCCTGCCGGGGTTACTCGGGGGTCGCGATGAATTTTTTGTACGGGTAAATGGTCGGATTTTACCACATCTCCGGCAGACATGGTGCGGAGTTTATACATTATAAATGGTTTACCGCCTTTTCCCGCGCGTAATTGCCTGTAGATAACCGGTGATCCCTGGGTGATTAGTAAGATAAGCGCAATGACAGCAAATAACGGCAACAACACTACAAGGAAAATTGCAGCAATTATTATATCCGAAAATCTTTTAACTATTTCATACACATTTATATAGACACAGATTTGTGAAAAAGTGGTTAAAATTTTGTTTAAATATCTTGAGTAAATTCATATTTAAATATGGTCGGACTAAAACTTATCACCTGAAACAGTAAACAAACCATCATTGTGGGCTTTGCCAACAACCTATAATTATTCACCGCTATAGTTCGTAAAAGACCACAAAAGAGGATTTTAAGAAAACTCTTTGTGTTCTGTGTGTTCTTTTGCGGTGAATAATCGCTAAAAAGAAGTTGTTTTCAGGACTTTCGCTTTTTAGCAGAAATCTGCAAGAAATTGGTCGCTTCGACATAATGAGTAACCCCAGGCGTCAGCCTCACCCTTATACACATCTTTTATATTGAGAAAATAATGTTTAATTCAAGACGACCCCAGCGGGGTCAAATAGTTATAGAATAAGATTTCTACCAAGAAACCCGACCCCAGCGTGGGTCGCATATAACATAGCAGATTGTCGGTAATTATATGCGACCCACGCTGGGGTCGAAAATCTCATGATGAATTATTTTCTACAAATATTTGACCCCGCTGGGGTCATTTTGTATATAAATATTACATTTTATAAATGTGTATAAGGGTGAGGCTGACGCCTGGGGTTATTCATTAAAATACCTTTCCAAGGTATTAATTACCATTATACTTGTCCAATTTATTTAGGATAGGGGATAGGGATAGTGAGTAGGGATAGTGAGTAGGACGTTAGTATTTAAAGGAAAATCCCGATTAATCAACTTTTCTTGACTGCCGACTGCTATCTGTGTAGAATTAATTTCTATACAGTATTTTTATATATTAAAAGATTAGTAGTGGCTTATTATTCATGACTTTACGTGCTATCATCACTGGTTTTATCGGTGCTGTTCTTATTAACAGTCTTACATACGTCAATGATATCGTCATGCATCAGACCTTTTTAATAGGCAACAGCATGCCGTTATCTGTGTTTGGTTTGCTTATCATTTTTGGCTTATTTATTAACCCCCTTTTAGCTCGTATACGACCTGATTTGTCGTTTACCGGGGCAGAAATTTCGGTTACTTTATTTATAGTGTTGGCTTCCTGTTGTATTCCCGGCAGTGGATTAATGCGGCATTTTACTGCAGATTTGGTGATGCCTTTTCATTGGGGAAAAACTGATCCCGCATTTATGGCTAACCATGTAACATCGCAAATGCCATCATACATGCTGACAAATGTTACCCCGCAAAATGAAAGCGTGGTACTTAACGGATTTGTGCAGGGGTTAAATTCCGGTAAGATATCTTTTATCAATTCAGTTATACATGTTCCATGGAAGGCATGGTTAGCTACTTTTGCATTTTGGATGCCTTTTATTATTATTTTTCTGGTGGCAATTATTGGTATATCCGCGGTAGTTCACCGTCAATGGTCAGACCACGAACAATTGCCGTATCCTGCTGCCGCGTTTGCCACATCGTTAATGCCGGATATTAAAAGCCATATAGTATCGTTATATAAAAACAGGATTTTCTGGTTGGGTTTGGCGCCGGTACTGTTGATTCATTTGAATAATTACGCAGGTAATTGGTGGCCAAAATATATAATTCAGGTTCCTACAAAACTTGATTTTAGTCCGACAATGATAAAGCTTTTTCCGATGATGGTGAAAACTGCCGGTGCCTGGGTTTTTCAACCGGCATTATATTTTTCTGTCATTGCCATCGCGTTTTTCCTGGCAACGGATGTCTCGCTTGCTATAGGTTTGGCATGGCCATTACAGGCGTTTATAGGTGGTTTTCTGTTAAGCTATGGGATATCGTTAACTGGTGGGGAAGCACCTAATCCATCAGTAGCACTGAATATGGGTGCATGGTTTGGCTTTTTTGCATATATAATTTATATCGGTCGTCATTATTATAAAACAGTTTTTGTTGCTGCTATTAATCCCCGCAAAGTTGCCGGTAATTATCCTGAATCAATATGGGGAGCGCGAATTTTCATGCTGGCGATTCTCTGTTTTATTATTTACGCTTCATATTTCGCGCGGTTGGATTGGCAGATTACTTTTTTATATACTTTGGCGGCAATAATTATTTATGTAGTACTGGGCAGAATAATGGCAGAAACAGGATTTTTCATGATTTCGCCGGGCTTTTTCCCCACAGATTTTCTTTTTGCTTTTTTAGGAACTATCGGTTTGGGACCATTACCTGCCATGACCACGATAATGTTTTCGCAGGCATTGCTGGTTGACCCGCGTGAAACATTAACTCCGTTTTTAATGACATCAATGAAATTGCTGGATACACAAAAAGTGCCCGCGAAAAAGATATACAAGTTTGGCATTTTTGCTTTAATCGCCGCCATGTTGGTTGCTGTGCCGGTTACATTGTATTTTCAGTATAACAAAGGTGCCAATATGTCAGACCCGTGGGCTACTCACTGGGCTACAACGCGGCCTTTTTACAGTTATGTTGGTACGGCAGACCGTTTAGAAGCACTTGGCCAACTGGAACGCGCAAATCTACTGGTGGGTTGGCAGAAGTTCGCCAATGCAGAACCAAGTGGTAGAGCAATATTGTATTTTACTATTGGCGCGATGATGATATTGTTTTTCACTGTTGCCAGGTTAAAGCTAAACTGGTGGCCAGTGCATCCGGTGATTTTTCTGGTGATGTTCACCTGGCCTTTACCACATTTCGCGCCATCATTTTTATGTGGATGGTTTATAAAATGTATGGTTAACAAATATGGCGGGGGACAAATGTATCAAAAAACGCGTCCTTTTATGTTTGGTATAATAGCAGGCGATATGTTGGCAGGCATAATAATCATAATTATTGGCGCGGTATATTACCTGGCAACAGGTTTATTACCCAAATCATTTTATGTGTTGTTATATTAAACATGACTTTCGCTTCAGGTCACTTCGACAGGCTCAGTGACCGGTCGCTGAGCCTGTCGAAGCGACCATTTTAAAGCAATTTTCTTTTGAAAACGAAAGTCCTGATTAAACAGGTTTTCAATTGCTGTTATTAATTCAACAATCAGAATAATTTATCTGAAGGTTAAGGTATATGGAATTTTTTAATATTAATATGATAATAAGATGTTGCCACCGTAAAATAATTACAGTGATAATTGTATTGCTGTTATTATCGGTAAACTTGGTTACTGGCGCTGGAAATAGTAAGTTTGTTGCTGATTTTACAACTGATCCGGTTGTTGATGGGTGGGATGGCAGTAATTCGTATCCGCCTGGTGCCGGTAAGTTTGACGGTGAATGGGTTCAAAAAAATAACCAGGCAGGAAGACCATATATAAATATAAATAAGGGGTCGTGGCAGACACCACCAATAGCAGTAACTCCATTTTCTTATTACCATATCTGTTTTTCCACACAATCATTAAACTCCGGTTTTTATGTAGTTCGTTTTTTCGATGATAAAAATCGTGAAATTGTTAGTGATGACTATAATTCATATGATTTATCAGAAGATTGGCGGGTGAATGATGTTTTTACGCAGGCACGCGAAAATGCTGTAACCATGCGGGTTGCGTTCATTGCCGGCATCAGCGAAGCGCGAATATCCGCGGTGTCAGTATTGGATGCAGATGCTGCGGAAGTTACGGCATGGAATGATAAAATTTATGCCACATTACCGTCTGTAAAAGTTCCATATATTCCGGAATTGTGGAAATATATGGCGACATTACGCGATAAACTTAATAAAGGTGATAAATTGCGGGTGGTTGTGCTGGGTGATAGTATTGCCAATGACATGTCTAATTCTCAATTTCATCTGATGATTCAACAGCATTACCCCGGATCACAAATAACATTATTCCGGTCTATCCGTGGTGGTACCGGATGCACATTTTACCAGTATCGTGTTCGTGAATATGTAACAGATAAAAATCCGGATTTAGTTATTATCGCGGGGGTAAGCCATAATGGTGATGCCGATGCGGTACGTAATGTTATTGAACAAATCCGAAGGATTGCTGACCATCCGGTGGCGATTATGGTGCTTACCGGCGCAATAATGGAATTAGGTCAGAATATCCGTTATAAGCCGGATGGTACGCCGTTTTCACCAGAAGAATCACGCCGGATAGATATTGAAACTGAAAGAAAATTTTATACAAATCTTGTGGAAATGCGTGATAAGTTGTCTGTTTCTATACTGGATATGCGGACAATATGGGAAGATTACCTTGTTAAAAGCGGAAAGACAAGGGTGTGGTATCAACGTGACCCGGTGCATGGCAATTCCCGCGGGAAACAGATTCTTGGACGAATAATGGAACAGATTTTTTCACAGGATAAAGATGAAAATAAAACAAAAAAACGTGAATAATTTCCCCCATTAAGATGTATGGTATAGATTGTATAAACAATAAAGGATTTAGTTGTTTAATTGGCGAATTTTATTTTTAAATAATCGCTTTTTACATTGTAACAGCGACCAGTCAACGAAATTGTCGAAGTGAACTTAAGCGGAAGTCATGAGTAAACTTTTTGCTGTTACTATTATTGCCTTTTTCATGTTTCATATTACATTGTAACGGCGTTTTTTAGTTTAAAAAGGAGATATAATTATGTTAAAAACCATTAAATGGTCAATTGTTGTATATGGATTCTTACTTTCTGTTATTTTTGTATTAACTGGTTGTAATGACAGTGGTGGCAGTGATTCATCATCAACCCCTAAATGGACATTTGTAATGCTGGGTGACACACGTGGTGATAGCAACACCGACACCGGGATTAGTCCATATCTGAATGCAATCGCGCTGAAGATAGCCTTATTAAATCCTCAATTAGTAGTGATGGCAGGAGATTTATGTAATGGTGATAGTCTATCGGCAGAATCGAAGTTATACCCGGCAGACGGCGATTTTACCAGCATACAGACCAAAGTAAATACATATGATAAGATGTTTACAAATTGGAAAACAGCCATGCAACCTGTATTTAACTATTCTACCGGTAAAGGCATCCCAATTTATACTATTCGCGGTAATCATGAAAATGAGGATAAAGGCAAAGAAACTATCCCGGTATTAAAACAGGCATACCAGGAGGCGTTTAGTGCATATTTACCGTCCAATGGACCTAATAATGGCCCGGATGATGATGAACGTGGATTTAGCTGGTCACTTACACAAAAAAATGTAGCATTCGTCGCTGCCGATCAGTATTTTCATTTTGACCAGACATTTGCCAACGGAACTACCCCATGGTCTGGTTATCATAATTTAGACCAGGCATGGGTTACACAACAATTTAAACAGTCAAAGTCACCCTATAAAATTTTATGGCGCATGAACCTATTTTCCAGGTAGAGGGTAATGACCCTCTTGAAATATATAACGAAGGTGCACAACATTTCTTTGGGGTAGATGCCGCAGGATTAAATGTTCGTAAGAATTTTTGGAATAATATAGGTGCTACCGGTGTTCAACTGTATTTAACAGGACATTTGCATTTGCTGACAGTTGCTTCCATAAAAAATGATTATGGTGATACTATTATTCAATTAACAGCAGGTAATGGTGGTGCGCCACCACAGCCATTTAATAATAACCCGGAACCGGCAGCAACATTGTTGTACGAAAATGGTAATACATATAGCAACGGAAAAGTAAACGCAACACTCGGGTTTTCGCTGGCTACGGTGACAGATGAGAAAATGATAATTCAATATTATGCATTAAATACAACTAACATGACATGGTCAATAGCCGGATACAGCACGCAAATATTTCCAAAAGCAAGCAATTAATAAGATAACTTTAACCGGATATTTCATATTTGTGACTTGCCGGATGTAATATTAATTTGTATTATTCATTTATAGACACGCGAATAAATATTAATGGAGGTTTTAATATGTCAGATGTAATCGCCGGATTAACTATCCTGGTAGAAAACCGAAGAACAGCAAACCCGCAGTTAAATGATATACTGGGGAAATATGGTTCTATCATTGCCGGTCGTATGGGTATACCGCACCTTGCCGGTGACCGTTCAGTAATTTCACTTATTTTACAGGGTGATGCAGACGCTATCGACAGTATGTTATGCGAATTAAGCGACATTGAATCCGCTAATGGTTTTAAAACAGTATTGGCAAAGTTTTAATAAACAGGACTTTCGCCTTCAAAGAGAAATTTGCCTAAAAATGGTCGCTTCGACAGGCTCAGCGACCGGTCACTGAGCCTGTCGAAGTG
>CAZNLA010000194.1:0-9607 GCA_964573385.1 uncultured bacterium | reverse complement strand
TTTATTTAATCTATATCGGGAAATAATATGGCAAGCGACAAGTGCTCAGGAAGATGACGATATCCGCCACGTTATGGGAAAAAAACAGGTTATCTTAATTGCACCCAACCTGACATCACCAGCCAGAATGATGACATGTTTTGAAGAAATGCAATACAAAACTGCTGGTCAACTTGAAATAGTATTTCTCTCCCGAATTTCGAGAAAGAAAAATCTCGATGTTGCCCTTCGTATTCTACAAAATATTCAAGGGAATATTAATTTCCATATCTATGGACCTAATGAAGACACATTATATTGGTCTGAATGCCAGAAATTAATCGCAAACTTACCAAAAAATATTAAAATACAGTACCATGGACCTGTTCAACATGAAGAAGTAGGGAGAATTATGAAAAAGTATCATGTCTTTCTCTTGCCAACCAGATCAGAAAACTTCGGTCATGTAATTGTTGAAGCAATGGTTGAAGGATGCATTCCTATAATTAGCAACCAGACACCATGGTTAAATTTATGTGAAAATAATATTGGTTGGGATTTACCCCTTAATGATTTAACAAGTTTTAAAAATGCAATAAATTTATGTGTCGACATGGATCATGAAACATTTAAAAAGTGGTCAAAGAATGCACAATCTTTCGGAATTAGTATTTGTAATAATGAATTTACAATTAAACAAAGTAATGCATTATTTAACCATGCATTAAAATATACTCAACAAAATTCATCCAATTAAGACATACAACGTTAGTATCAAGCTTAACTTGTCGAAGCGACTATAAGAGAAAGTAATATATTTTTTTACAACATTAACATATTTCATGATACAACAAATGTTACCTTTATTGTGTCAAAGACTATATCAGTGTGGTGTTTAAAAGTTATCCACACTATATAGCGGGTGTGGATAAGTAGAAGGTTGACAAAGCTTTTATAGATTGGTATAATTTTGTCGTACTCGGAATAAACACCGGGGGGAGAGTTAATGAAGTTAAGCAAAATAATGGTTGCTATGTTGCGGATGATGGTTTTAATATTGTTGTTAGTAGTTGTTACCGGTAATTTGTATGCTAAAAGAACAACAAATCATCAGGCAAAACATAAGCAACATGCTGTTAAATTAACAAAACATAATAAACAAAAAAATAAACACGTTAAAAAAGCTGTTTCTAAAAAAAGTCATAAAAAAACAATTATCAGCAAAAAACAATCTAACCATATTCCACGATACCGTCATGTTATGAATTTGCGTGCAAAAGCATTCAAAACAAGACAGAGTTCCGCAGACCGTGCGGTAAATAATGCACTTACATTTCTCGGAACACCATATTCCCGAGGTGGAATATCAAGTCGTGGTATGGATTGCAGTGGATTAGTATATCGTGTAATGCGTGATATGGGTCGCAATGTACCACACAACGCTGCGGCATTATCTAACACTGGGATTCCTGTTAGTCGTAATCAGTTAAGAAAGGGTGATTTATTATTCTTTCATACTACCGGAGCTAAAATAGGACATGTAGGCATTTATACCAGTAATGGTAATTTTGTCCATGCGTCTTCCGGTGCCGGCAGGGTTGTGGTGACATCTTTAAATGATGAATATTACAGCAACCGATTGGTGACTGCAAGAAGAATATTTAATAATGGCAAAGCCGTTTCAGTTTCAGTATCATCTCATAAAATTAAAGCTACTAAACATAAGCATCAGAAACCTGCTACTGATAAGCATAAGCATAAAAAAGATTGTAAGAAAAAAACGAAAATGACTAAACATAAAATGATGAATAATAAGCCACATAAAAACAAGCATAAACGATAAAATCAAACAAATAGCGCAGTGAAAACTGCGCTATTTTCGTAATAAATTCAACACATTTTCAAATGTTTTCGGTGGTTGCACTTCAAATCTCATAATCTCTTTTTTAACGGGATGTTCAAATGTCAGCCTGGTTGCGTGGAGTGCCTGTCCGGGTAATTTATTTATGGTATTACGTTCTTCTGCGTTAAATAACAGCAATGCCTGCCTGCCAGTCCTTGTGCCATATACCGGGTCACCTATCACCGGGTTACCATGAAAGTTGAGATGAACACGAACCTGATGAGTACGGCCTGTTTCTAATTCTGCCTGAATTAATGCCGCAAATCGTAATTTTTCAATAACCGTAAAATGTGTAACGGCATGGCGTGATGTATGACTATTATTTATCGGAATAACTGCCATACGTTGCCGGTCATGTGGGTCACGACCTATTGCCTGGTCGACAGTAAATGTATCTTCATTTGGAATACCCCATGCTAACGCCAGATATTCACGTTTTACCTTACGTTCCTCAATCATTGTTGCCAATACGCGATGTGCGATATCATTTTTCGCAATTAGCATTAATCCACTGGTATTTTTATCCAGACGATGCACCAGACCCGGACGCAGTTCGCCACCAATACCGGATAAATCGGTTATGTGGTGCATCAATGCGTTAACCATTGTTCCTGTCCAGTTTCCACTTCCCGGATGTACCACCAGGCCTGCCTGTTTGTTTATCACTGCTATATCAGCATCCTGATAAATTATTGTCAGGGGAATATTTTCTGCCTCAACTGACAACGGTTTTTCCGGTGGTGGAATATTAATAATAATATTATCGCCTTTTTCTAACTTCAGGCTAGATTTTGCGACTTTCCCGTTAACTGTAACCTGACTATCTTTTATCAATTGCTGTAATCGTGCCCGGGAAAAATCAGACATCACCCCGGTAAGGTAAACATCTAATCTGTCGCCACCATCTTCAATGGTATATTCATTTTTATCTGGTGTCATCATTTGTTATTGCCTTTGTTATTATCTCTTCTTGTTATATCATTTCAGATAATATTTCTTTATTTACTTTTATTTTATATAAACAGGACTTTAGCTTAAGGTCACTTCGACAGTCTCAGTAACCGGTCGCTGAGCTTGTCGAAGCGACCAATTTCTTGCAGATTTCTGCTAAAAAGCGAAAGTCCTGTATAAAGTTTATAAAATTCCCTAATTAAGTAACTAATTATTAAATTTTCTTTCTAATGCTGCTACAAAATTAGAAACGTTAAAGTATTCCTCTATATATTTTCGTCCGTTTTCCCCCATAACAGATAACATATTTGATTTAGACATTTCTTTTACTTTTTTGATAAAATCATCTGAATTACCTGACCATACCCATTCACCGCATTGTGCCTTTTCAATCAATTCTTTAATGTCACTAACATTATCTGTTGCTGCCAGAATTGGTTTTTCAAATTCCATGTATGATAAGATGCGTGATGGATAATTTGGAATGGTAAACCTTGGGTCGAGTACTACCAAACCAATATTACATTCTTTTGTTATCTGTTCATATTGATCTCGCGGTAAGTTTTCAATCACAACAGCATTTTCAATTTTATAATCTTTAATAGTATTTTCCAGTTTATTTCTATCAGTACCACGTCCGACAAACATGAAATAGATATCTTTTTCATCTTTGCACTTTTGAATTAATTCACATAATAAGTCAATGTATTGGGGTTTCCCCATATTTCCACCAAATAAAAAAACAGATGAACTTTCAGGAATACCATGTTTCTTTCTTATGGGAAACTCTTTCGGATGTATGTCTGTAGTGATTTTTTTTGTATTTGGAAATAGTTCTAATTTACCTGGTTCTAACCATGGATTGTGGTCTATCAGGTATTGTATATTAGCTGTTGACATACATCCTATATAATCTGCAGTTTGATAAAGTTCTTTCTCTTTTGATATAAAATATTTGCTTAAAATGCTGTTGTCTTTAATAATCCCTATATCAATTGCATTTTGAGGAAAAATATCTTTCAACATTAAATATGCTGGACAATTAAATTGTTTTTTTGCCCATGATATCAAATCAGCATTTGTAACAGGGGGAGACTCGAACAATATCAAGTCGAATTTAAGATTACCCAGATATTTTAAAATCCCTTTACGCATTAAAACAGGAATTTTTAGAGTAGTAATGCCTTTTTCAATATATCCTACATCGTGATAGTTCCCGGTTATTATACGCAAAACATCAAAACCACGCTCTTTTTTTAATTCAGTTTGTTGTTTGTTTTTCGGTTGCTCAGAAACTGCTACTGTTATTTCATGACCTGTAGCATGTAATGATTCCGCTAAGTCTGTATATATTGTTGCCCCATTATCCGGTTTGGGGAAACATGTTGTAATGTATAATATTCTCAAATTATATCCTCAGTTACTTATCTATTAATTCCAAAATTTGAATATTTAATGGAAAGATATCTGTTTAAATCCATATTTATGATAAAAGTTTATGGCATTTATATTTCGTATCTGTGTTCCTACTATAATTTCCTTAAAACTGCATTGTTTTGCGACTGATTCTGTTGCTTTAAATAAATTAGTGCCAATTCCACATTTTTCTGATTTCAGGCTATAATTTGCGACTTTCCCGTTAACTGTAACCTGATTATCTTTTATCAATTGCTGTAATCGTGCCCGGGAAAAATCAGACATCACCCCGGTAAGGTAAACATCTAATCTAACGCCACCATCTTCAATGGTATATTCATTTTTATATGGTGTCATCATTTGTTATTGCCTTTGTAATGATATCTTCCTGTGTATTAATTTCTTTTATAATTTCCGCTAATTTAATATCACAATTTGTTTCAAATTCATTCCACAATATCAATGAATAATAATTGATGATATCGTCAGCAAATGACGGTTTATCCGGGTCACATTCAAGACCAATTTTGTTTTTTGTTACTTGTTTCCCCATAAACGATCCGGTACTGCATAATTGTGGCAAGTATAATGTAACCCCATCATAAAACTTGTTTCCCATCGCATTAATTGTTTTGGTATCATTTTCATAGATGTTATGGATTAAATCAGTATTACCAGCAAAATTATATCTTTCAATCGGTTTGTAAACTCCGTGAAAAAAAACATTTTTAATATCATGCTCACTGCAGAATCTTTTTAAGTTGGCAGTTGTTTCCTGTTCTCGGCCGTGATAATGCAGTTCAAAACGTGAATCATTTGCCAATTTACTGATTATTTTTTTGTTTATCTCTTCATGCCGTATTAATCCCCAATAACGTATCCTCAACGGTGAACTTGTTCTTGATGTGCAACGTCTAACATCTCTGTTATTAAGCGAATCTGTTAATAAGTTATGTGAGGTATAAATGTTATCAGCATCAGGCATATATATCCTGAAAGCATCAGAACTAACAAAAGTTGCTTTTGAACTATTTATCAATTTATGCACCATTTGTTTGAATATACCAATATTTTCAAAAGTTACATCCCGGTAATCGAGAATATAATTTTTGTGGTATTTTTTATTTAATACATCATACACTAACAGTCCCGGCAATGAATGTAAAACAATTATTGTATCGAATTCTCCGTTTTTTATAATTTTCTGTGCTTTTTTTCGGTAACCATAAAATGGTTTAAGCTTTTTCCATTTTGATACATCATCTTCCTGATGGTATTCAAATTTATATGGGGTTACACCTTCCGGTACCATAGTGTCTTCTTTACCGTCTCTATCCCAATATAACAGGTGTATATCGCAATTATTTTTTTTAAGTATATCAATGTAAATATGCATATATGGCATATAAGCAATTTTTCCAAAACCAAGAATCAATACTTTCATTATCAGTCGCTACCTTTTTCTGCCATCGTTTTAAATAATTCGATATACTTAACTGTATTTAATCTTCTCGCATAATATTGTTTCCCGAAAATTTGTCCATTATTAGCTATTTTCACTCTTCTTTCTTTGTCGTTATATAATAACAATATGGCGTTTGCTACTTCTATCGGGTTTTCGTTAGATGCGGATATACCTATTTCATTATCGTTAAACATCTTAAAATAGTCAGATTCAGCATCTACTGAGTTAACTATTGCACGATTACATGCCATCAACAGTCCTGCTTTGCTGGGTACTGAATTACCGATGATCCCTTTTTTAAGCGGTATCAGACAAATAGAGCATGTACTGTAAACATCAGAAACCATCTCTTGTGCTTCCAGTGGATAAAAATTAATATTGCTTAACTTTTTATTTTCAGTTTCTTTAATAAAAGCCTCTTTTTGACTACCCTGGCCAATCATTTGAAACTCAATATCTTTGTAATCTTTTAAGATTTCAGCAACTGCTATAATCATTTTGTAATCAAAGACATAACCCATTGTGCCGGCATATTGCACATAAAACTTATCTTTGGAGAAGTTATATTTTTTAACAAAACGGTTATCTTCCCATGCTACCTCATGAACTGAATTGTCATCATACCAATTTACAATGGTTAAAATCTTCTCTTCCGGTACACCTTGTTCCAATACCCGCTTTTTCATATCTTCAGAAATAACAGTGATAACAGTTGAGTTGGAGTAAGCGATTTTTTGAAGTGCGTAAAATATATTTTGTAATAATTTATTTGGCATTACTCCGCTATAAATGGAACTTCCCGGAAACATATCCTGAATATTATAAACGAAAGGTTTATTTTTGCCACAAAATTTTGCGATTAATACATTGAAAAGTGCGGTAGGGGATGATTGCACAAACATTACATCAAAATCTGATATTTTCTTAATATATTTACTGCATTCAAATGCGTATTGTATACCTTCTAAATATCTTTTCACAAAGTGATTTTTTTTAACATCTGCTCTTTTTACAATATCATATGTTAAATTACTGAATTTCAACAGACTTTCAGGTATATCAGCATTTTGTCCGGTGGTATGGCCAAGTATCATATGGACATCTATACCCGCTGTTAATGTGTCGGCGACCATAGTTTCCATTAAATGATATGATGGGGTTGGCGCATCAAACCCAACTGAAAAAAAATATAATACTTTCATTATTTCTCACTCGCTTTATCAGTTTGTAAATATTAACCGTTCAAGCGATATTTTATTAGCATATAAACAGTAAATTACAAAAATTTAATATCGAAAGTTATGTGATATTCATTCTTCGTCACTACTTTCCAACCCACCATAATATATGGTTGATTTAAACTATTTTGACGACGTTTTCTGACTTGCCCATAGGTGATATATCGATTTTTTTTCTATCAATTTATAGCCGTCAGAGATGTAATGATTTATCATTTTTATATTATCGACCTGGGTACCGCCGTATAACAATTTGGAACCTTTATTAAAGGCAAATGACTCCATTGATTTTATTATTCTTTTAGCGACACCTTTTCCCTGATAACTTTTATCAACTACCAGAAAACCTTTACTTTGACTCAAATCACCTTTGTCATCAAACGCAAACAGAAAAACACCTTCTATATTGCCATTATTCCGGCAGACTGCAAAATATTTATCATCTTTATTAAAACATGTTGTTGCCCATTTTGCATATAACTCATCGGCTTTCTGTTTATCAATATAGGGGTCGTTGTAAAATCTGGAATATACGAAATTGTTTGATGTTATTCGTATGATATCTTGATTAAACGGAAAATTATTCGTAATCTCTATATCATCATAAAATTCTGTATTTTCAACTGTCTTCGCGAACACCACTTGCATATCAACTAAAAACGCATTTGTGTATTGGCCAATAAGGAAATTGTTGAATGCTACGTTATTTTCGTTAACAATTGTTAAAAATTCATATTCACAGCAAATATCTTTAATGTTACAAATTGTTTCTAACGAAATTTGCTTTTTCAGTATGACTTTGGCACTGCTTGCACCGAAATGGACGGTATCCCATTCTAACGGGTGTATTTCGTATTCATCGGTAATATATTCGCTATTCTTCATGTTGTTTTTCTCCGCTTTGTTCAGGACTGTTTGCAGTAATAAATACACCATCTTTATGTAATACAGTGAGTATCGTTTTAAACAGGATTTTTAAATCTAAGAGAAAAGTTACATTATTAACATAATAAACGTCATTCAACCATCTCATTCGGTAATTAATCGAGTTTCTGAAGTAAGCCTGATTGTATCCGGTAATACCTGGTCTTACAGATATTTTTTGAATTTCAACTGCATCATAAACATCAATATGTTCTGGCAAATCCGGACGTGGTCCAATAAAACTCATCTCACCATTTAAAATGTTAAATATTTGTGGTGTTTCGTCTATACTTGTTTTGCGTAATAATTTCCCGATTTTTGTCAGTCTGGGGTCGTCTTCTGAATTGAATGTAGAACCATCATCATTTCTGATATCCGGTGCATTCATTTTCATGGTGCGAAACTTAAACATTTTATATTGTTTCCCATCTTTGCCAAGACGCGGTGCGTTGTAAAAAACAGAACCTTTATCCTGCAGATAAATTAATGGGGCAACAATAATGAATATTATTATCATGAATGGTAATGCTGCCAGAGCAAAAATTATATCAAATAGTCTTTTAAAGAATATTTTATACATTACCAACACCTGCTAATGCTATTTTAAAATTTTCGCAGACATATTTAACATCATCATCACTGAGTAAGGTATGCAATGGTAATGTTATTTCATTTATATATTGCTTATACGCGTTGGGGTAATCCGTAATATCAAATCCTAATTTTTTGTATGCTGTAAACATTGGCAATGGTTTATAATGGACATTACACGCAATACCGGCGTCTGCCATTTTAACAATTATTTCGTTTCTTACTGCCTCGGTTATGCCGGGGATACGTGTTAAATACAGATGCCCGGATGAAGAAAAATCATCGCCGTAATGCTGCATAGGTTCTACTCCCAATGGCAATAAAGCATCATCATACATTTTAATCAGATTTTTGCGTCTTTCCATTAATCCGCTATATCTGCTTAATTGCATCAATCCAAATCCTGCCATAATATCGGTCATGTTGCATTTATAAGCAGGATAAACGATATCATATTCCCATGCGCCTTTTTGTGTTTTTGCCAAAGCGTCTTTTGACTGCCCATGCAGGCTGTAAAGCATGAATTGGCCATAAATCCAATTATCATCCAGTCCGATATCATTGCGCCAAACCACTGCGCCACCTTCTGCCGTGGTGATGTTTTTTACTGCATGGAAAGAGAAACATGTAAAATCTGCGACCTGGCCACAATTAAATCCTTTTCTTACAGCACCAAAAGCATGTGCCGCATCGGCCATCACAATAATCCGGTTGAATATTTTTTGTAAATCGTTATTTGCTTTAAATAAATCTTTTTTTGTGGCGATTGCAGAATAAATAGCATCATAATCGCACATTTTACCGGCGATATCCACAGGAATAATAGCCTTGGTTTTCTCTGTAATGGCATCTGCTAACTTTGCATAATCCATTTCAAAAGAGTTGGGTACAGTATCAACCATCACAATTTTTGCACCAACATGGTCTATGACTGATGCAGACGCGGTGTAGGTGTAAGCGGTGGTAATTACTTCATCCCCCGCGCCGATACCCAATATCCGTAATGTTAATTCCATGGCAGCAGTTGCAGAATTAAGGCAAACCGATTTATTAACACCCACAAATTCAGCAATTTTTTGTTCAAATAGCTTAGATCGGAAGAGCACACGTCTGAACTCCAGTCACATTCAGAAATCTCGT
>CAZNLA010000193.1:0-9664 GCA_964573385.1 uncultured bacterium | reverse complement strand
ACCCAGATATCAGATACTTTATCCAGAATTGGGTCCCATGCGCCGGTATCATTTGCTATTTTCAATGCCGCGGTATAGGCGGTTTTATCCTCAGGGGTTTTTGCTGCTGCCGCGCCGGATGGATTAATCCACCAGTTTGCCGCCCAACTCCAACCGCGAAAAGCGGGGTAGGCTGCCATGTTATTACAGACATTAGTAATTGCTTTTTCATATTCTTCCGGTTTGCGGGCATCAAAACTGGTACCCACCGGCAGGCCCGCGTCCATATACAGTAATATTGCGCGTTCCTCGGCACCATAGGCACCGTAACCGGCGATGGTCTGTTTTATAATATTTTCCATCTGCGCTTTTTCCGGTGCCACAGAAAGTGGGTCTTTTTTAAGTTTAGCCATCAGGTCATCGGTATTAACATTTCGTTCGAATTGACCAAGAACACCGGAACCACCGTGACCCATACGGTCAACATACATGTTATAATTCAGTTTCTTTAAATTATCAAGGTTAGATGATATATTTGTTGGCGCGGTGTAAATATCGCCGGATGGGAAACTTGCACCGTAATCACCGTATTGCATAATGTTAAATAACGGCGCGGTAGTTATGCCAGGTCCGATAATAAGTGGTTGGTTTGCTACAGTGAACCCGGCGATTTTCGTGGTCACCCAATAATTACCGGGTGTCAAAACAGTTGTGATATTTTTTGAAATTACAAATTTTCCCGGTTGGTCTTTCACCACCGGTATAACCTGTTCAATAACTGTTTTAATGCCATCAGTTAACTGTACTGTCACTTCTGCCGGCAGGTTTTCTGTCTTCGGTGCGCGACAAATTACTGATAACGGAATCATTTCTTCCTGGCCGTAATATAACCGGTTGTCCGGTGTAAATATTGATATTGACCCTTTGGCGTCCGGTTGACGAACTTCGATAATTGCCTGTACCTGGTATTCAGAATCTACACCGGATAACCCGGGTGATATCTTAATCTGGTATAATCCACCGGTATCAGCAGGGATACTGACTGCCCCGTCTTTCATCAATAATTCGCTGAAGTTCGGGGTGTTAAATTGTCGCCACCATACCCGCATTTTTGTGGTATTTTTCTTGCCATAAGTATCCAGATTTATAGTCACTGGAATATTTTGGCCTGCTGTCCATACATCTGATGGGTAATTTACCGTCAGTTTTTCCACATCTGCGCTTACGGCGCGCTTGAATTCACCGGTATTGCTATAAACCTGAAAAAGCTCAACAGGATGGTTACGTTTGATGATTACTTCATCACCATAAACCTGCAAATCGGTGATTCTTCCTTTTCTTTCTCCTATCTGCAGTTTTATTTCACCTGCCGGTTTACCGTCAGTGTCATATATCTTCACGGTGTCGCTATTGTATGCGATTACATATAATTTACCACCATTGTCCACGTCAAATGCGCCACCATAACCACCCCAGGGGTCACCACCGGTGCCGGCACTCATACTCCACAGTTTGTTGCTGTCGAAATCAATAACATTAATAGTGCCTAACCGGTTACTGATGTAAAACCTTTTTCCGGCTTCCCATACACGGAATTTATTCATCGTACGAATATAAGTTTCACCGGTTCCTTTTAATGAATAAGTAGTCACCATATTTCCCGGTGGGGCAATGCGGATTATTCTTTCCCGGTTCTGGTCCATACCATAAAAATCTTTTTCACCCGCCTGCACATCACATGGTCCAAACCATTCGGTAGCATCACTGCTGAGAAAATCATTCACCGTTCCCGTAAGGGCAAAAGACGGACTCCACAAATTAACGCTATGGCTGAAATGCGCGTTGGCACTGGCCATAACCCCATCCGCATTTGCGTCAGATGCCCACATGGCGTATGTTACCTTCCCCCCCAGTTTTTCCTTCCCTTCCCGGGTCATCCGCAAAATATAATCACTGGTCGAAAGGTAAACCTTGCCATCACGACCCACCACCATACGACTACCGGTCACATTAAAAGATGGGTGCTCGCGGGAAATTACCTGTTCTAAATTAATAGAAAACGCAGGTAATACAGAGAAGAAAACTGTGAAAATTAAAACAGCAACAGAACGCGGTGAAAAAATATTGAACATAATGTTCTCCTTAAGGATGGTACTTATTTTGACAATAGAAATTCAATTTAGTTACCATTAATAAGATATTTTACATTATAAATGATGGTGATGACAAATAAATGTGATGAAAATATGTTTTAGCCATTATACATTCATTGGATTTTCGCTGAATGGTACTTGTTTTGTTATCTGACCGATCCGACCAACCCGACGGATTAATATGTTGTAATTTTACTAATGTCAACAATAAAAAACGGGACGATATTTAATAATATCGTCCCGGAATGGTAATGCTAATATTTTTTTAGTTATTCCATTTTATATCTCAAACCTGATAATTCTAATTTACTTGCCTGATCATTCCAACCATCAAAGGTAATTGTTATAGTGGATACATCTTTCCAATTACCAGTTGTTGGAACGGCTACAGCTTTCTGATCTCCCCACAATAGGTATAATTGACCATTTTTGCAGCCTAATTGAAGTGATACCCAACGGTCATAAATAGATTTTGTTAACGCGGCATGACCAACTGTTAATCCTGTGCCACCAGGGCCAAAAATTAATGTTGTACTATTAATCTTTAAATACTGAGCACCGTAATCCCATGACTGATCTTGCAAGTTTAATAGTGCAATCTGGTTACTCCCAGAGTCGGATAATTTAATTTGGAGTCCTAAATTACAAGCTTTCATCCCATAGCGCGCATCAGTTGAAGTAAACCGTGTATTAGCATTTATCACCCAATATGATGGGTTGGCAGGTATTACCGAAGGATTCCAATTTGCCATTGTATGAGTCATTATTGTATGTCTATCCCAGTTTAACTGGGTCATGGTAATACATGGTTCTTGTTTTGTACCTATTTTAGCAAATGTACCGAAGGGATTAGTCACATTCGTTATTGTTACTCCCCAGCCACCCGGTGATAATGTTGAAGTTAAGTTGCCTTCTGGCAATGTGTTAAACACATCATTTCTGCCTTCAACTAAAATGAATGGTGGTAATGTTGTATATGCGACATGACCATCTGTGTATGATAAAATTGCACCGCTTGAATGGCGGGTTTCAATGTCATTCATCAGCAATGTTGTGTTGGGGTCAGAACTATCTGCTGTCATGACAACCGCGGATGGGTCAGTTAACTCACCTATTGAAATGCCGGATACAGCGAAATTATACCCATATCCTATGTTAAGTTTGCTACCTGCTGTTGGACATTGAAGAACTTTTGCGTCTAATTTCAAATCATTCCAGATAGTTTCTCGTGATGGCATGACTTCTTCATGATCTTGTGCATACATCGCAACTGAAGCGGCAATTTGGCGCTGGTTGCTGGTACAGGTGGTTTGTCGCGCTTTTTCACGTGCGCGCGCAAATACCGGAAATAGAATTGCGGCTAGGATTGCAATGATGGCAATCACGACCAACAATTCAATCAGTGTAAAACCACTGCGCTTAGAAAGTTTTAACATAATTTTCTCCCCTTAAATTTATTTATATACACTCACTCACATTCATGGTTTATCCATGAATGTGAGTGAGTAATATTTTAATTATTTCAACGCTACCAGAGTTCCGTCAGACAATGCGGCTATCAGAATATCTCCTGAGTAGCCGATGTTTACTGCGTCCATCGACAACTGGTTTTGAGTTTTCACTTTATTATCTGCATCGAAAGTCTGTATTGTGCCGCCCCAGTAAGAGATGGCAGTTGTTCCATTACCGACAACAATCTGTTTTACCGAACGTCCTTTGAGCAACTGCGTTTTCAGCGGATCCGGCACTACCGGGTTTACGATTGCTTTTGTCTGCAAATCATTCATATTTTGTGACTGCATCACGCCTTTTGCATCGATAACAGAAAGCATGCCGTCGTTTGTTGCGACAGTAATGCTGTTTGCATCGACATTCAATGACACCGGACGGTCTGGCAAAATTACCTGCCATAATGTGGCTAACTGTGGTAATTGCGTGTTTTTAGATGCTGCAGTAACTATTGAAACTTGTGGCATTGCGTAAGGCATCATCGGGTCAATCCCGGAAGCCGCTTCATACATAGTGCCGACAGCTTCACTCATACCTGCTGCGTCATTTGCTATCAGTGCAATCGATTCCTGTCCAATCCCTACTGCATGATATTGCCATGAGATATATCCGCGTCCTCTGCCCGGCAATCCTGCGTTTACAGGATAAGGAAGGAATGACCATTCGGCTATTTTAGCAATTAGAGGATTATCGGTTGGGTTACCCACCAGAATAACCGGACCGGTGACAACGAAACCTGCTTTAAATGGCGTGTTTTTGTCTCCGGCAGTAGCACGGCCAAACTCAATCCCAACCCAGGTTTTTGCTTCGTCAGCGGTTATTACACGTGGTTTATTCACATCTGCGGCATTAACGGTGGTGCAGGTTACACCCCATGGTTTCAGGATTTCAGTAATTCGCAGAGCGGCGGCATTATCGTATTCATTACTGCCTTTCACGATTGTCACATTTTGATTTGCGCGAACAAACTTGAATATGTTTTCTCTGTCACTGCCAAAATAAACAGCGCGTTGGGTGGCGCTAAGTGCGGTATTGCATTGCCCAGGTGGTGAATAAATGAAATCAGCGGTTCCAACTGTGTTAGCCAGTAATTCTTTAACTTCAATAACCCATTTGCCTGCCGGGTCATTTACTGCCATTGGCAAGTCAATTTTTAATACGCCGTTCTGAGATGCACGGTACAGGTCATAACGTACTGCACCCAGCGAGTCTATCAAACGTACCTGTAATGGCGCTATACCGTTAAGTGTAGCATTTTTTGCATCAACTATTCGTGCTGTAAATGAAATCTGAACCGGATTATTTGTTAATGTGTAATCTTTATACAATTCAGGTTTTGTTACCTCAACACCGGCAATCGGACGGGCAGTGCGGGCAAAAACGCGCATTTGACCGGGGCCGTATGTGAAGAGAGCGGTAGTGGCAAGGCTCTTTTTCGCTGGTTTTGCAAAAGCCGGAACCAGTCCGCCATGAATTGCGTCGTATATCGGACGGCCATCAACCGGCATGGTTATATTGGCGGATGCTCCCTTGATAGCAATATAGTCGCCTGGTTTGTTATAGTCAAAAGTGGCATTTGTGGTGAATAGATATTCGAAATCACCTGATACGTGACGATTGGCAAATACACTGGAATTATCGACATCAAGGTCAGCTTTGATGCCTAATTTATCGAAAATTACTTTTAGTGCTTTCGCTACAGGTTCTGCTTCCTTCATGAAATCGCCGGCGTTGCGGGCATACATTGATTCTTTCTGCTTGCCAGTAGTCCATAATTTAATGGCCAGGTCATATTGTTTACTGGTGCTGGGTACACCTAATTTAACAGCACCGGGAATGACTACCTTGCATTCGTCAGTAACAATAACAGTGCCGCCGGCAGCGATATATCCCTGTAATGCGGTAATAACTTTCGGTTCAAGGAAATTAATTCCTGCCAGAACTACCACTTTCTGATTTGCAGCAAGTGTGCCATCAAGAACATCTTCTTCAACAATTGGGAAGTATGAAGTATGAATCATTTTGCAGGCAACAGACATCTGCAGAACATTTGAACGTGTATGTGAACCGCCTTCATAATTATCATTCATGCCGGATTTAATCTGCGCATCAAGGCACTGATCGAGTGAATAAAGTATGGCAACCTGGCCGCGGGTTACCGGCATATTGGTGAAGATAGTGCCAAGTCTGGACATCATCTTATTAGCTTCTACTACTCCCTGTGATTCCGGTTTCCCTTGTGGGTCATGTGATTTAAACCATGGTGGTGTTGCCATTCCCTGCAGGCCAACCATGAAGGAAAGATTCTGTTCCAGGCGGAAATTGTCGGTACTGATGTTATACCAGGTAGGCAGATACCATACTGGTTTATTCAAATCGCGCATGCGACCGAACTCCAGGTGATATGCCGGATACAGATAACCGCTAACGCCGTCGTCATACCCGCCGTGACCGCTGATAACCGGCAAGCTACGTACTACGTTAAAATAGTAACCGTCTGCATATGCAGTCCAACCATATTGGCTTTGTGTTGCTGACAGGAAATTTGGGTTAACTTTTTCAACACCGGCGCGGGCTTCTTTCCACGCTGATTCCATGAATGATTCTTTCCAGCGTCCCCACTGAAGCCATTTATCAACAGCAGGTTTGTCGTCAATTTTAATTGATTTATAATCTGGCGCATCAAATCCGAATGCGCTTTTAAATGCGCGCAATTGCGGAGTTACTCCGTGCGGAGAACCATTTTCCCAGGTAAGACCCGGTTCGTCATAAAAATGCACGCCCAAACAGTTGGGTTGGGTGCGGTTGGCAAATGCCTGCTGTACAACGCGCGCTGTTCCACCACGGGTTACATATGGGTCAGACCAGTCGCATTCAGCTCGCAGGTCCATCTGGTGTGCGCCAGACATGGTACAAACCTGCATGAAATCGGCACCGCCGCGCAAGGTGGTTTCAGCGTTTGCGGCCGGATTTCTACCCGGACGATATTCGCCATAAATAAGGTTGAATCCCATACCATCGGCACCTTCGCCAATGTGCGAGTCGCCATTTCCCTGGCTTCCCCAGTTAATAATTTTGAAGGTTGATTGGCGTAAGTGGGTGAAAAGTTCAATTGATTTTGTTGCAGTGACACCATTAACGGTAACAGCAACGGAATATTTCCCCGGACGCAACAACCAGCCATTAAGATGCAAATACTCGGTTGAACGTGCATCTGTTCCGGTTACCGGTACGGCTACAGCGTCAAATGCAAACGTTAAAACACTGCCGTCATCACCAGTTACAATAACTGATAACGGTGAAGCAGGCAATTCTTTAACATCCGACCGAGTAACTGAAATATCAATTAATTCGTTAGTCTGATAAGCAGTACGGCCTAACGGCAACTGTAAATCAACAGATGCTGCATAAAGTGGAGAAACTGCTGTAAATGCTAAAAGCAATAGCAGTATAAAACAGGATTTCATAAATAACTCCCTAAATAATCACTTTTGTGATTAAAATTTACTGGAACGGGTTAAGTTTAAATTATATCAATTTTTATACATATTATTACATTCAGATTGCAGTGTCAATGAGAAAATGATAGATTTTAACAATTAATAATACAATTGTGGGTAATTTAAATGTGTAATACCGTGAATATTTTCACTAATAGGTAAATATTTGTGATTAACATGACGGAAATACGGGTAACAATATCAGACAATTACTAATTTTTTATAATTAGACATTAGTTTTATGGCTAATTGTTCAAAAAATATTGATTAGTGAAAAAAATATTGGTAAAATATAATAGTTACTGTTAAAAATTATATTCAAAAGTTAACAAACAGGGGTTATGTATATGAAGATTTCAATAGTTGGTTGCACACATGCCGGCACTGCCGCCGCGGTGAATTGTGTTAAGTTATACCCAAATGCGGAGATAACTGTTTATGAAAGAAATGATAATATCAGTTTCCTTTCGTGTGGTATTGCGCTTTATGTCGGTGGTATTGTAAAAGACCCCGCGGGACTTTTTTATTCATCTCCGCAAAAACTCGCGGAATTGGGAATTATTGTAAAAATGTCTCATGATGTCACCTGCATTGATACCGAAAATAAACAGTTAACAGTTAAAAATCTTACCGATGGACAGGTTAGCACCAATGATTATGATAAGTTGATAATGACCACCGGTTCATGGCCGATTGTACCTAAAATTGAAGGTATTGAACTGGAAAATATTCTGTTAGCAAAGAATTTTTACCATTCAAATGATATTATCGAAAAAGCAAAAACCGCGCAAAACATTACTGTAGTTGGCGCCGGATACATAGGGGTTGAACTGGTTGAGGCGTTCAGGATACAGGGAAAACAGGTGACTTTAATAGATGCCGAAAAGCGGATTTTAAGCAAATATCTTGATACTGAGTTTACTGTTCTGGCTGAAGATCAACTCATCCAAAATGGCGTAACCATGGCATTAAGCCAGACCGTAAAGAAATTCGCCGGAGAAGATGGTAAGGTAACCGCTGTTATCACAGATAAGGGTGAATATAAGGCTGATCTGGTTATATTATGTGTAGGTTTTAAACCAAATACTGGTTTGTTGAAAGATAAAGTAGATATGTTACCCAATGGTGCAATTATCATAGATTCGTATATGCGTTCCAGTAATGCGGATATATTTGGCGCCGGTGATAGTTGCGCGGTATTTTTTAATCCTACCGGAACATATGAATATATACCATTGGCGACAAATGCCATAAGAATGGGAACTTTGGCCGCAAAAAATCTGGTGACACCAACTCTGCAATACATGGGAACACAATCAAGTTCAGGGATTAAAATTTATGATCTGAATATTGCTGCTACCGGACTAACCGAAGAATGCGCAACAATAAAAGGCCTGAAAGTCGCTGTGTCAGATATACAGGACAGTTATCGCCCGGAGTTTATGCCCAGTTATGATAAAGCTCTTTTGCGGGTTGTATATGATGTTGATTCCCGGGTAATTTTAGGTTCTCAAATATGCTCAACAGTTGATCTGACCCAAATGATTAATACCATGTCAGTAGTTATTCAAAATAAAATGACAATTGACCAGTTGGCTTTTGTAGACTTTTTCTTTCAACCACATTACAACAAACCCTGGAGCATCCTGAATGCTGCCGGATTAGCTACTTTATAAGGAATAAATAGGTGGTCAAATTGAAGTTTTGCTGGTAATTTTGGGGAGCCGGGTTGCAGCTCGGTTCCCCAAAATGAACAATTTAAATAGAATTTTTAAATAGTAAGGTTATCAAAAGAAGAAATATTTTATATAATTAACATCAGTAAGTGATGTAGTCTCAGTTTGGAACAGGGTCGCAGCCCGGCTCCCCCAGCCCTCCAGAAACTGCCATTTTATTGCAAAGGATGTTGTGATGGTTAAACGTTTTAATCGGAATGGTAGACAAGGTGTGTTGCATTATGTAACTATGAACACCCGCAATCGCTGCAAAGTATTTAAATCAGAGGTTAATGCCCGCGCAACCTGTATTAAAATGCGGCATATTTGCAATATTTATCAGGCAAAACTGGTAGCATATGTAGTAATGCCGGAACATATTCATTTTATTGTAAATCCTCGTGATGGTGATATTAATAGCTTTATTTCCAAATTAAAACCAGCAATAACCCAATGTATTCATAAAATAGCAGAAGAACAGCAAAACCAACTTGTATTAGCATGGTTATTTGATGTTAATAAAAGGTGCAACAGTATATGGCAGGATAGCAAATATAATTTCCATTTATACACAGACAAGTTGATTTGGCAGAAAATAAATTATATACACACAAATCCTATTGCCAGAAAATTAGTTACTTCAGCACATGAATATCCTTTTTCAAGTTACCGGGTAATGTATAAGATAGATGAAGATATTATAATACCAATAGACAGAGATTTTTGGTGGGATGAAATTGTTTGGGAAGGTTAGGTGGGTAAGTTGTATTTTTGCTGGTAATTATGGGGAGCCGGGCTGCGACCCAGA
>CAZNLA010000192.1:0-9780 GCA_964573385.1 uncultured bacterium | reverse complement strand
AATTAAATGATGGGCATAAATGAATTAGAAAGATGGGGTTTACCGAATACTTACCCTTAATTATAATAAAAAATTATTTTATGAAACCTATTTGTTTTATGTGCGTAATATCATTGTAGATTTAATTATGTTTTGTCTTTTTATGTTTAATATTTATAGTTTCGGGTAAAATATTTATTAGTTTAACGTTATTTCCCAAAGAATATCTATGCAAAACTTAAAATTAGTAGTATAGTTGTCTTGTTTTGCAATTTTCGCAAAATTATTATTAAATATACGCGCAAAATCTAAAATCGGAGAATATTAAATGTATTCAAAAACAAACAAAGAGCGAGTGCTTGATTATCTGTGGCAAATTGCCCCGGAAAAAGCAACGAACAAACAGATTGCTAAGGATGCCGGTCTGGTCTCCCACCAAGTAGCATATATGCTTACTCAGGAATTGTTGCGAAACCGTCAGATTATTGGCGAACGCGGAAATGGCAATTGGCTGTTTACCGTAAATCCTGCAACATCGTTAAAGACACCACATGGCGACATGCGTCTTACTGCATCCGGATCTGTATTTTATGATCCCAAAAGATTAAAAGCCTCTATTGAAAAAGAACTTAGTGTAAAAACAAAATGCAAAAAATGGGGCGGAACCGTTCCTGGTTTCCCGAAAGATTTTGATTTTGTATCAGAAGATGGCACTATTGTTGCTGACATCGCTCAGATCAGTATGGTAAGTGGCGAAAAATTAATGCTGGCAAAATTCTCAATGGTATCAGAAATGGTATGGTTGATTGAAAAAGCACCTGCAGAACGCCGTATTTTAATCTTCACTGGCGACTCTGAAGAATTACCAACTAATTGGCTGTCACGCCTGGGTTCATTAACAACTGTTGAATTCTTATTTATCGACGAATTCGGCAAAATGAAACAGATTAAGTAATAATCGCCAAAAAAAAACTTACTAAAACGGGTGGTAATTTAATTACCATCCGTTTTTCTGTTTTTGCAGGAATATTAAACATTATGTGGAAAAAATAATTGGTTATAATGCAGAGTTCACATAAACAGGAGACAAAAGTGCAATATAAAGTGCAGATTGAAATTACCCTGAAGCCAACAGTAATGGACGCCCAGGGAACGACCATTGAAAAAGCTATACACAAATTAGGCCATGTTGATGTAAACAATGTTAGCATCGGAAAATTTGTGACGATGGATATAGAGGCCGAGAATCCGGAAAAAGCAAAGGCTATCGCAGAGAATGTTAGTCATGAATTGCTGGCCAACCCAATTATTGAGCAATACGCTGTGCAGGTTGTCCCTGCGGGAGTCTAAGAGATGAAATTCGGCGTAATAGTATTTCCCGGATCGAATTGTGATGCTGATTGTTATAACGCAATTGCTGCCGTAACCGGTCAGGAAGTGCGATATGTATGGCATGAAGAACATGATATCGAAGACCTTGATTGTGTTGTTTTACCCGGCGGTTTTTCTTACGGAGATTACCTGCGTTGTGGTGCGGTAGCACGTTTTTCACCTGTAATGGGTGCGATAATTGAACATGCGGCAAAAGGCCGGTTTGTTCTGGGTATTTGCAATGGTTTTCAGGTACTTACCGAAGCCGGTTTATTACCTGGTGCGTTATACCGTAACGACCATTTGAAATTTATCTGTAAAATGCAGTCACTACGGGTAGAACGTACAGATACCGCGTTCACGCATTTCTATTCATCAAAATCAGTGGTTAATATCCCTATTGCCCATGGCGAAGGAAATTATTTTGCTGATGATGATACCATTAAAATGCTGGAAGATAATATGCAGATAATATTCCGTTATTGCGACGCAAATGGCAATATTACCCCGGAATCAAACCCTAATGGTTCGCGGAATAATATCGCTGGCATCTGTAATGAAAAAGGCAATGTGTTGGGGATGATGCCCCATCCTGAACGGGTATGCGACCGTCTGTTAGGCGGCACTGATGGTAAGAAAATGTTCAAAGGGTTGATGGAAGGCATGATTGTTACTGCCATCAGCCATGGATTGAGGTAATTATATAACATGAGTAATAAACATAACATGAGTAATAAACCTTCACAACTGCAAGTCGCCATGGAATTGGGGATGAATGAGCAGGAATATGATAATGTATTGAAAATTCTCGGTCGCGAACCGACCGGCACTGAATTAGCAATGTATTCTGTTGAATGGTCGGAGCATTGCGGTTATCCCCGCAGTCGTCCATTGCTGAAACTTTTCCCTAAAACCGGCAAATACCCAACCCGTGCAGAAGGTGAGGACGCCGGCGGATTTGAAATAGCTGACGGCATCTATATTATCTTCAAGATGGAAAGTCATAACCACCCGTCTCAGGTTGAGCCGAAACAGGGTGCGGCAACCGGGATAGGCGGCATTTTACGCGATATATTCACCATGGGTGCGCGTCCGGTGGCACTGCTTGATTCGTTGCGATTTGGCGATTTGAATACCGACCTGGCGAAAAAATTACTGCATGGCGTAGTTGATGGCATTCAATTTTATGGCAACTGCGTTGGCGTACCTACCGTGGGCGGAGAAATATACTTTAACAAATCATATCGCGATAACTGCCTGGTAAATGTAATGGCTATCGGCGTCGCGGAACGCGGCAAAATGGCAAGTAGTAAAGCGGTAGGCATCGGCAACATTATGATGGTGGTGGGCAACCGCACCGGTCGTGATGGCATTGGCGGGTGCAGCATTTTAGCCAGCCATGAGTTTAATGAAGATGACGCTAAACGACCTACTGTACAGATAGGTGACCCATTCACAGAAAAATGTCTTATTTAAGCATGTATGGAGTTACTGGCGGGTGATGCGGTAGCCGGCATAAAAGATATGGGTGCGGCAGGAATAACCTGCACCACCGCTGAAATGGCCGCCGCCGGCAATGTAGGTATGGATGTTGACCTTGCCAAGGTGCCAATGCGCGAAGAAGGCATGGAACCATGGGAAATAATGATGTCAGAATCGCAGGAACGCATGCTGGTATGTGTTAAAAAAGGTCGTGAACAGGAAGTAATCGATATCTTTGAAAAATGGAATCTTAGTGCCGCCATTGTTGGCGAAGTGATAGAAGAAGAGACACTGCGGGTTAGATTTAATGGCGAAATAGTCGGCGAAGTACCGGCACAATCACTGGCAGCAGGTCCTGTTTATTACCTGCCATCTGAAGAACCGGCGTGGTTGGCAGAACTGCATAAGTTTGATATTAACTCCATCGCTGATACAAAAAACGCTACTGACGATTTACTAACCTTGTTGTCATCACCAAATATAGCCAGCAAACGTTGGGTGTTCGAACAGTATGACCACATGGTACAAACAAATACTGTGGTTGCCCCCGGCAAGGCAGATGCTGCGGTTATTCGCATAAAAGGTATAGATAAAGGAATCGCGGCAACAGCAGACTGCAACAGCAGATATTGTTACCTTGACCCATATGTTGGCGCACAGATTGCCGTGGCAGAAGCTGCAAGAAATCTGGTATGCACCGGCGCAGACCCGGCAGCAGTAACCGACTGCCTTAATTTTGGCAAACCTGAAAAGGCCGACCGTTTTTGGCAACTGAAACGCGGAGTGGAAGGTATTGCTGATGCCTGCAAAATGTTTAACGTCCCGGTGGTCAGTGGCAATGTTTCGTTATATAACGAAGGTCCTGAATCGGCCGTATTCCCCACCCCAACTATTGGCATGGTCGGGGTTCTGGATAATGTAGATAAGTTTGCCACAATGTCATTTAAAAATGCCGGCGACATGATTATATTATTAGGAACCACCCGGAACGAATTAGGCGGGTCAGAATACCTTGCAGTAAAACATGGCAAAGAAGAAGGTTTCCCACCCATGCTTAACTTCCGTATGGAACTGGGAGTGCAGAATACCGCACTTGCCGCCATCCGTGCTGACCTTGTCACCAGTGCCCACGACTGCTCAGAAGGCGGTATTGCCATTACCTTGGCAGAATCAGTAATAACCGGTGATATAGGCGCAAGTGTTAATTTGGAATCGATTGACCGATTAGACACAACCCTGTTTGCAGAGTCACAATCCCGGATAATTATAACCGCGAAAGCAGATAAATTAGATGAAATAAAAGCGATTGCGGATGACCAGGATATCCCCTACACGGTGATTGGTACAGTAGGCGGAACAGACCTGAAGATTAGCGTTGATGGTGAAGAAACCATAAACCTGCCGATAGAAAAAATCGCTGATGCGTATTACAACCCGATTTATAACGCAATGGGTGAATAATACAAATCACTGAGTTAAAATAAAAAACATTTCGGACAGACTGTTTAGTCTGTCCGAAATAATTTATGGATATTGTTTTGTGTTACTAACGTACTGACGGACCTGCGGTATATCTGGTTGTTATCTCCGCGGCGTCAAATGCTTTATCATGTATGGCCAGTTTATAAAATGTCCCCATTATACCGTGTAAATTGCTTACGTCATTCCCTATCAGCAACGGTGGCCAGGTGGCGATAACTTTGCTCCACTGTTCCGGCATCCAGGCAATATTATTCTCGCCGGCATAAACACCATTTACATACAATATAGTTTGGGTGCCTGTCCATGAATAAACTATATGTTGCAACCCAACCTTACACCTGCCAACGGTGGTTAACCCATTCTCCACCATTCTGCTATACATATTGGCGCCAATCACACGATTGGAATGATGACCGAAATTAAATATCGACATATCCGGTGAAACCTGTGAAGTGCAAAATACGCCAAACCATTTCTCCGGCAAATCATTATTCGGGTATAAAGTATCGGGTAGGAACCATACCTCTACAGACATCTGTTTGCTTTTTTCAATAGCCTGCAATTTTGTTGTCGTACCTATGCTTACCAGTGGTGTTGATGATGATAATCTTAACCCACCCTTATACCATTCCGCTTTAGAATTTGTCGGTATATTAATATTCAACGCCGGTGCTATCGGACTGACATCAACTATTTTATTACCACTGCCGGCATCAAAGTTATATAAATATAACGCGTGGGAATTATCCACAACCTTCGTTTTATCAAAGGCGGTAATAATCAGGTTAAACGGTGCCGAAACGACATCACCATCAACGCCGGTAATTTCATACCAATGGTCGCCTATAACCTTCGGGGTAAAGGCGATAGAGTTACCCACAACTTTAACAGCATCTTCTGCTTCTTCCGCAGGGGCGGCATGTTTTTTAATCTGCAGATTCACTTTTCTGCCGGACGAAGAACAAAGTCGCGGGAAGTTTATATTAATGGTCTCGCCAATATTTACCCAATTACCATATTCCGGTTGGTCTATCTGTACGCGGATATCATTTCGGGCAACCGGTGTATTGGCATAATTTAATCTTACCCGGGCAACAGATATACCATTATCGTATGTCCATACTGCCGGCACACCACCATTTATCGGGTTAGGGTCGTTATATGTCAGCAACAATGCCCCACCCAACCAAAACTCAATTACTGCCCCATGCTTGCGTAATTCAAGATCAAACCAGATGTTATGGGCTTCATTGCGTCCTGGCATTTTAACCGCGCTTTCCGCCACTTCCACACCGTTACGCATCAACACGGTACGGCTATTTTGCGTTGCGCCATCTTTTGATGCCGCACCATAAATAACTGAATATCCTGAACGTGGATTTTTACCGTCACCACAAATTGTTATTCCTAAATTTCTGTATCGATTGTCATATATTTCACGCTGGTATGGGTATTCCATCTTAACACCGATGAATGCCTGTAATAACTGGTCGCCGGTAAATATCTTTTTATGCCATAACGCAACATCACTTGCTCCCCAACCAGCAAGAAAAGACCACTGCGGGGCGCATGACCAACGCGTTGTGGCTTCCCATGTTCCTTCGTTTACCCAATCTGCCGGCGCACCGGTGAATACATAGTCCTGATTATTTTCACCAATAACCAATACATCACTGGTTGGTATAAATGCAGTATCAACATGGTATGCCGGTTTTAATCCGGTAATTGGTATCTGGTCATTATCTTCGTAAGACAACTTTATATTATCATCAATTGCAAAAATAATTTTATTATCAATTCGTTTAAATCGCAGAGTGTATTCCTCACCGGGTTCAATACCTAATTTACCTGATGCAACCATTAAACCATTTCTGTAAATAGCTAATTCAGGTATTTCTTTGGCCGCCCCCAGACGTGCTGACAAACGATACCCATTATCAATGGATTTACCATCACCGGATAAAATAATATCAAACGAACCAGTCAGTGACTCTTCCGGGATTTTAACACTCATTACTAACCAATGATTGCCATAAAACTCACTGCGATGGGTGAAATACCCCGGTGCTCCCGGTATAGGTTTCCATTCTGATTTAACAGATGCCCATACCGCCATACCTTTATTATCTAATTTAAATTTATCATTTATCTTTGCCTGTTGCGATTCATGTATAATGTCTTCATTTATTCCATTGCCAATAATGGATACATCGTCAAAAATCGCTCCCTGTAAGCCATCGCAATATAACCCTACACCACCACGTGATGGATTAATAGGCGGTGTTGATAAGACTTCGCGACCGTCAATATACACATGTACTCCGGATAAATTAGATGTTATTGATACCCTATACCATTGTCCGGGTAAATAGCCAAAATCCGCAGACTTTATTTCATCACGGGTATTGCCGGTTACATTTAATAATGTAATTTTTTTACCGTTAGCTTTTAATGATGATGCCGGCAACCATTTGACCAATATATAATTATCGCCGGATACATTTACTGCCATCCCCACCGCGCCATCACCCCCGGGGCACACCGACGCGGAATAGTTATAATCTTCCCATGTATCCTGGCCCACTGTACAAAATGCGCCTTTATCATCTTTTGCACGTCCTGCCCATGCAAATGGGTTCTGCGCGTATTCTTTTTTATCCATGGTTGTCGCGCTATTCACAACGTCATCCCAGGCGCTACGTAATTCCCATTCTCCGGTTACTATCTTCCATTGACTTTGATCTTTAGCGGTACGCATAAAATCATCGTTAAAAAAAACCGGTTCTAATTTATTCACCTTAATATCAACAACGCCCTCACCAGTGGCAACATAACGCCCGATGTTTCCCGGGGCATGGTTTATCTGGCAATTCAGCAACATCCTGTCATCATTGTTGAATATAGCGAATGATTCACCACGGCGATGAATGCTGAACTTTATCTCTTCAGTATCTTTTTCTGTCTTGCTGGCAATTTTCAGGTTTCCAGCTTTGAAAATTGTGCCTGATTTTATGGAGTTAATAATAATGTTGTTGTTTAATATATCTAATCGAATACAATCTTTATCACTTTGCCATTCAAGATATAACTTCATATTTATAGTGCGTTCGCCTGCTGGACGTGCCAACGAAACGATGCAGTCATACATATCCGCGTCAAGGTCTTCGCTGAAATTATTATCTAATTCAGGTGCTCCGCCAGCATGTATTAAAATAGCGATGGTAAAGAAAAGCATTACCACCGCATATTTAAAATATTTATTTAATATCCATTTCATAAATTCTATGACACAATTCAGCTAATTTTGTTCTATTTTAAATGGTAAATTCTTCGTTCGCCGCTTTAATCATGGCAAAGTAATTATCATCCGGTACATATGCAGGCACACTATTACCGGTGCCCAGGGCATACCCACCACGATCTGCCGTCTGTTCCAACATTGCTTTGCTGCGTTTGTATACTTCATCCGGGGTGCTGCGACAAATGAAATCAAGGTCAATCCCCCCTAAAATTGCAATGCGACTACCCCACAATTCATAAGCCTGTTCCACCGGCAGAATATTATCTTCGTACGAATGTTTTCCCTGGTATCCCAAATCATCAATTATATCATCCATCACCAATTTTAAATTGCCACAGGAATGTAAAATAGCAGGTATTCCCGCGGAATGAATGGTATCAACAATCTTTTTATGCCATGGCATTACATATTTACGCATATCTTCAGGTGCCAGCATGGTTTGGGTATTAAATCCCCAATCATCATTGGAAATCGCCGCGCCAACACCATCCAGGTTTACAGATGCCTGGTAATATTTTATAAATCTTGTTCCCACCGCATTAAAAATTTCCTGTACTAAATCAGGGTCGTCAACCATCATCATGCATAGATTTTCATATCCGCATAATTGCATTACATTTTCTAATATACCACCCGGACCCCAAATAATAATCTTCATACCATCTGGCAGTTCTTTAGCTACTTTTCCGACATTACTATAATCGCAATTTTCCGGGTCAGGCCATTGGTATGCTTCAAATGATTCCCGGTCAACAATAATCGCAGTATCATTCATTGACCGGCTTTTTTGTTGTAATACCTGTTTCGCCGGGAAACCGAATGCTGCTCCCTGCATTACCGTATAGTCATATCCGGCCTTTTGGTTTGCTTTCATAACCATTATTCGTTCTTCAACAGTACCCCAGGTTAAATTTTGCATACCAGATAATCTTTCATATAATGGGCCATTCAAAAAAAACTCAAATAATGTGGGACGAGATGGTTTTTCACGGCGTAATACCGCTAATAAATTGTTAAAATCAGGTTGACGCATACAATAATGCTCCTTTGTGAATATGCGGTTATTTTGACATTATTTATTAGTAATTGCAATAGATAACAATTTGTAAATCTATAATTTATGCTGGCAAAATAAAATATTTTAAATATTTTTCATTCTTACTTCAATTCCTCTTTACCATTAACTAATTTAGCGGTATTATTCGCGCGTAAAGATTAATTATTCCTTTAAGGGGTATCTAAAAATGAGTCTAAAATTGAAACCAGTAAATGTTGGTGTTATCGGTTGTGGTAACATCAGTGATGCCTATTTTGGCACTTTTCCCCGCTACCCGATTACAAAGATGGCAGCAGTTGCTGACATGATTCCGGAACGAGCGCAGGCAAAAGCAGAGAAATATGGCATTGCCAAAGCATATTCAGTAGCAGAAATGCTGGCTGACCCGGAAATTGAAATCGTTTTAAACCTTACCATCCCCAACGCGCATTATGATGTATCAATGCAGGCAGTGCGTGCCGGTAAAAACGTTTATAACGAAAAACCATTATGTATCACCCGTGCTGAAGGCGCTGAATTAATCGCTGAAGCAAAAAAACGCAATCTGTTAGTCGGTTGCGCGCCGGACACCGTATTAGGTGGCGGTCACCAGATTTGCCGCAGTTTAATTAACAGTGGCGCAATCGGATCACCGGTTGGTGTTGTAGCAAATATGCTTTGCCACGGTCACGAATCATGGCATCCGGCCCCCGAGTTCTATTATAAGGTAGGTGGCGGTCCAATGTTTGACATGGGTCCATATTACCTGACCGCGTTGGTAACCATGTTAGGACCAGTGAAAAAAGTTGCAGGTTTAACCCGCATCACCTTCCCGGAAAGAACTATTACCAGTGAACCATTAAATGGAACCAAAGTTACTGTTGATGTGCCTACCCATGTAACCGGTCTGTTATTATTCGAGAACGGCGCCATCGGAAATATCACCACCAGTTTTGATGTTTGGGCCGCTAATATGCCATGTATCGAAGTATTCGGTACCGAAGGTTCATTATCAGTTCCGGATCCAAATGGTTTCGGCGGAGTTCCAAAAATCAAAAAACAGGGTGATGCAGATTGGTCAGAAGTTGAATGGAACAGCAAGTTCAGCGAAGGCAGCCGCGGCCTTGGC
>CAZNLA010000191.1:0-9793 GCA_964573385.1 uncultured bacterium | reverse complement strand
TGCTCTTCCGATCTGAACCATTAAAAGTCATACATGCTTCCCATGCACGACCTCCTACAGATGCAGTAATATGCTCTTCGGGTGTTCCAAAATCTTCTGACAACTGCGAGCGGTCATTGATAATTATTTCCGGTTGCAACTTGCGAACCATGGAATTCAATTGATAGCTTTCCCATGCTTCCGGTGTAGTCAAAGGCCAGGAAACATCATACCAGAGAATATCTATCTTGCCATAATTAGTCATTAATTCGCGTACACACTCGCGGGTGAAGCTTGTAAAGCTTTTTCTTGATTCCTCATCATGCATACAGCGCATTCCATCGGGATGATGCCAATCCATTAGAGAATAATAAAAACCAACTCGTAAACCGGCATCGCGGGTAGCCTCAACATACTCACGTACTAAATCACGATGCGGACCACGGTTTACTGCGTTGTAATCGGTTTGCTTTGTGTTCCATAAACAGAATCCTTCATGGTGTTTAGTTGTTAATACTACATATTTCATACCTGCGCTTTTTGCCAGTTGTGCCCATTCCCGTGCAAATCCAGCTTTTGGATGCCAGTTATCCGCCAATGGTTCATACTCGGATATAGGTATTCGCTCCAGGTTCATTACCCATTCATTGCGACCTAATTGACTGAATAATCCCCAATGGATAAACATGCCAAATCGTGATTCACACCACCAACGTAAACGTTTTGATTGTGTTTTCTCTACGCTGTCGAGGTAAGCTGTTTTATTGAATGGTTTTGTTTTCATGTTTCCTCATTTGTTAAAACGTTTAATATTTATTGCCGCAGATAATAAATAAATTAATGTCTCAAAGTTTCGCAATTGTATAACGATAAAATCGTTCATGTCTACAACTCATAGGGATAATTAGTGATAATATTTTTCGAATATATTGATTTTTTCTATTATTAGAAAATCTTGCGAATTAAGTATAAAAGTACTTGACAACTCACTAATCTGCTCGCTAAAATGTTTGCGTAATCGATTGCGTTAATAAAGAAAAATTTAAATATTCTATTTCTTTAAAGTGGGTATTTTTAATACCAATTGAGGTTTATTAATCTAATGTCTGAAATTTATAAAGCCATACCATTTACTGCGGTTAATCTGGAAGATACTTTCTGGATGCCGCGTATGGAAACTAACCGCTTGCGTACAATACCTATTGAATATAGCCAATGCAAAGATACTGGCAGACTTGATGCATTTAAATTAAAGTGGAAACCAGGAATGCCAAATGAGCCACATATATTCTGGGATAGTGATGTGGCAAAATGGATTGAAGCAGCGGCATATACATTAGCTACAACACCAGATCAAGAATTGGAAAAGCTTCTTGATGATGTTATTGAAGATATTGCATCTGCGCAGCAAGAAGATGGTTACTTAAACACTCATTTCATTCCGGTTGAACCAGATAAACGCTGGTCTAATCTGCGTGACCAACACGAATTGTATTGTGCTGGACACATGATGGAAGCAGCAACGGCATATTACCAGGCAACCGGAAAACGCTTATTATTAGATGTAATGGAAAGATATACTGACCATATTATATCTGTCTTTGGTATCGAAGAGGGTAAAAAACGTGGTTATTGCGGGCATGAAGAGATAGAGATTGCATTGATTAAGATGTATCATACTACCAGTGATAAAAAATATCTTAAACAAGCACAATATTTCATTGATGAACGCGGAAAAAAACCATATTATTTTGATGTTGAAGCAATAGCACGAAATGAAGAAATAGCAAATTACCACTTTAAAACATATGCTTACTGTCAGGCCGACAAACCAGTAAGAGAACATGATAAAATTGCTGGCCATGCTGTTCGAGCGATGTATCTGTATTCAGCCATGGCAGATCTGGCGCGTGAAACGAATGACATAGAATTAAGACAAGCCTGTGATCGTATTTGGAATGATATGACAACCGGTAAAATATACATAACTGGTGGTATTGGACCATCTGCAGCAAATGAAGGTTTTACGACTCCGTACGATTTGCCTAATGAAACAGCTTATGCTGAAACTTGTGCAGCAATCGGATTAATATTCTGGGCGCACCGAATGCTTCAACTTGAATGTGACGGAAAATATGCTGATGTGATGGAGAGTGCATTATATAATGGTGCTTTATCTGGCGTTTCTTTATCTGGCGAAAAGTTCTTTTATGCTAATCCTTTAGCCGGTAATCAAGGCATTAACCCGGACAATCGACATTTTTTGGCTGACAGTAACGACAATATATATCAGCGCAGTAAATGGTTTAGTTGTGCATGTTGCCCGCCAAATATAGCTCGTTTAATATCATCAATCGGTAATTACATCTATTCAGTATCTGGCAATACATTAGCTATACATTTATATTCTGCTGGAACAGCTAAAATGCAAATAAAAAATACTGATGTAACAGTCCGGCAACAGGCAAATTATCCGTGGAATGGAGAAATTGCCATAAAACTGGACATTGCTAAACCAACAGAATTTATTGTAAAAATGCGAATACCAGGATGGAGTAATGGAGCAGTTGCATCAATAAATGGTCAAGTTATCAAAGTGGCAGAAAATTCAGAACGTGGTTATTTAACCATTACACGTGAATGGCAAACCGGTGATTGTATCACGTTAATATTGCCAATGCCGATAGAAAGAGTATATTCACACCCGGATGTTCGTCAAAATAGTGGCTGTGTTGCGTTACAGCGTGGACCGATTGTCTATTGTATTGAACAGGAAGATCACAAATCACCAATTCACAGAATAATTCTCCAAGAGCATGCTGAATTGCAACATGAATATTCTGCGGAATTATTGGGTGGGGTAGTTATTATTAAAGGGAACGCGATTACCCAAGATATGAATGCTTGGAAAGACGTCCTTTACAGAATAAATCGACCCGAAGAAGAAAACAAAGTGGAATTAACTGCGATTCCTTATTATGCATGGTGCAACAGAACACCCGGTGCAATGCGGGTCTGGATTCCAGAAACAGGTGGTTAATTATTAAAGTTTTTCATTAAGAAAGCTTTGGATAGATTTTAGGTTGGTGATTTCCTCTAAATCTGAAGGATAATACCCAACATATCATTTGTAATTTTTAACAACAAAAACTCGATTTAAATTTCGATTAAATATCTATATCACATATAATAAGGAAAATTTTACCATGATTATTAACGGTGATGAGTTAATAACTCGACAATTATCTGTTTCCAAGGTAACCGATATTACCTTTGCTAGCGGTTATGAAACAACCATTCACCCGGTGGCATATATTCCGCAATTATGCGATGAGAATAACAAACTTTCCATTGATGGTGAATGGCAGGTTGCCCGTTGGCCATTTGCTGAAGACGAAGTTGTTATGGCCTCGACAGAAATGAATGACAACCATTGGGACAGCGTAATACAACCGGGAAAAGTATTTTCTCAGGACGTTGAAACCGCCACTGCTACTATCCCAGGTTGGGATCGCGTTGGCTTGACCCACTTCGACCCGGAAGATGGCGCCGTAATTCGCAAAGCTGTTGCCATTCCCGATAGTTGGTCAGGTAAACGCATATATCTGACATTTGACGGCATATATCCTGGTGGCCGTATTTACCTGAATGGAACATTGCTAGGTGAACACACCAGTGGATTGACTCCGGTTGAATACGATGTGACTAATTTGGTCACCTTTGGCAAGAAAGCACTGGTCACTGTACGTCTATTGCGACGGCACCCGTTTGTGAAGATGGACATGCCGCGCCATGCGAGTGAGTTCGCTGGCATATCTCAAAATGCCTATTTTCACGCGACTGGTGATTGCCAGATAGCGGATTACCATGTGATTGCCAGCCTTAATGATGGTCTTTCCACAGGAACATTATCCGGCAATGTAACCATTCGCAACTTATCCGAATATCAGCGCAGCGGCGAGGTTTCAGTAAAGATATCAGACTGTGACAAAGGAATTGTATGGGAAAATTACTTTGTGTTAATTGAATCCAATTCAACAATTACCATTCCTGTGTCGTTGACAGTAGATAATCCAAAATTCTGGAATGATGAATACCCGAATCTGTATAACGTATCAATAACTTTAAAATTGCCGGGAGAAAAAGAACAGACGACGATATATCGCACCGGTTTTCGCAAGTTTGACCTGTCCGGTGGGTTGCCGAAACTAAACGGCAACCCGGTGAAGTTCCGGGGTGTTAATCACCTCACCTATCACCCTGAACATGGCATGTATACCCCGAAATTATGGTTGCGTGAATGCCTGACATTGATGAAAAAGGCGAACATAAACTGTATTCGCACTCATTTCCTTGGACCGCGCTGTCTGGCTGATTTATGCGACGAGTTGGGGATATACCTGTTGCAGGAATTACCGATTGACTGGGGTACTGACTACATCGCCGACCCGTTGTGGGTAGGACCGGCAATGCAACGAATCCATGGTGGCATTATTCGCGACCGTCACCACGCATCGGTGATGGTGTGGAGCATCGGTAACGAAAATATGCCATCTAAACAAGCGGAAGCGGAAGATGGCTATAACCATATGAAAATATATAACCAGTTTGCCAAACTGCTTGATTCCAGCCGGCCGACCATGTTCCCACCACCGGGCCCGGCAAATACCATCCGCGGTATTCTGGAACTGCGTAATGGCGACATCGCCGACACTCATTATTCGTTCCACCATATCAAAAATTTCTTAAAAGACGGTGTAGTGGAGAATCCGATTGCCTGGGATGGCGGTATGCAAAGTACCACCCGTGAGGAAGCAATAGCAAATGGCTGGAGCGGAGTATGGTATAGCTCGGAATATGGCATCGCCAATATGATACCGGATTTATTGCACGCACCATACGGCGATATCATCAGCGATGTGCCGGAAAACCAGGATTCCGGACGTTCTTCGCTGGAAGTATTTACTGACCGTTTGCGACGAGAATGGGGATACATGCGCGGTGAGCCATCCTGCCTGGGTGGTGCATATTTCCCATGGATATGCGGTGCAGCCGGAGATAATCCCTGGGGTTGGACAGTATGGGCTGAGGATAATGACTGGGGAATCGTCACCGCTGATTTGTTGCCAAAACCAGCTTTCTGGGCAATGCGCGTGCTATTCTCCCCAGTATGGTTCCCCCAACGGGTGGAATGGAAAGATGGCGAAACGGATATAACTTTTGAATTGAATAACCAGTTCAACTCCATCAACCTGAACCAATGCACAATCCGAACTATGCTAAGTTGGGCAAAGGGAGCATCCACCCGAGAATGGTGTGACATATTAATTGATTGCGCACCAGGCGAAAGTATTACCGTAACCATACCCATCTGGAATCGCAGTGCTCAGGAATCCCTTAGTAAAGGTATCGCCACCGTAATGAGCATAGTACTTCTTGATCCAAAAGGTTTCCGCATTCTCACCCACGATATAATGATAACCCCGCAAAAAGTGGAGAAAGACGAGGTGAAAGAACTGCTGATTGGGCCGGATGCGAAGCTGTAGAAGATAGAAGTTTGAAGAGAGAAGAGAGAATAGTGAAGAAAGGAAACTTCTTCTGGTTTCACTCTTCTACTTTAAAATCAATTGAAATCGAATTATAGCGATTGCAGTCGATTTTATAATATCTACTGGGAAGGGTAGAGGCATTTTATATGTCAAACTATGACAGATAGGATTTGCAAGATTCTTATCTTATTTATAATGCTGTATATCATTTTGATTTTGAAAATTAATTAATGCTAATTATTAAAAAGAGGTAATCATGCAAACAATGTTTGTGAAAGAAGAGATGTTGCCTGTTGTAGACGACGTCGATATTCTGGTGGTCGGTGGTGGTCCTGCGGGTCTGGCAGCAGCATTTGCTGCTGCACGAACTGGTGCATCAACAATGATAATTGAGCAATTCAATTGCCTGGGTGGTGTGGCTGGTGCTGGTGGACATGGCCATATCAGCATCTACTGTGCTTGGGGTTTGCAAAACCGCATTGTTGGCGGAATTGCAGATGAAATAGCAACTCGTTTGGTAACTGATGGTGTTGCAGAACGTTGGCCACATGGTGTGTGGTTTGAGGTAGAAGGCCTGAAATTTCTACTGGATCGAATGATAAAAGAAGCCGGAACGAAAATATTGTATTACACCCAATTCTGCAGCTCTATTGTTGTAGATGGTAAAATTATTGGTGCAATTATCCAGAACAAAGCTGGTAGGCAAATCATAACTGCAAAACGGGTTATCGACTGTACCGGTGACGGTGATGTCGCAGCATCCGCCGGCGTCCCATTCGATGTGGGGCGTCCAAATGACCATAAATGCCAACCTGTTACTCTGATGTTCACTATCGGTGGCGTAGAATGGCCGCGGGTATCAGAATGGCATGATGGTGATGGTAATCCCCATGTATGGGAGGAAGCACAGAGAAATGGCGATATGGAACCATTCCAGAAAACAATCATGGGATTCTGGCATACTCCTACACGTCCTGATCAGGTGGGGATAAACTTCACCCATATCACTGGCGTTGACTCGACCAAGGCTACTGACCTGACTTATGCAACAATGGAAGGAAGACGGCAGGCGTACCAGAGCATTGATGTATTTAGAAAATATGTGCCAGGTATGGAAAACTGCTACATGGTTTCTACCCCCAACACCGTCGGCATTCGGGAATCACGACGAATTATAGGTGAGTTAGTGCTGACTGAGGAAGATTTGAAAGCAGAGAAGATATGGGATGACTCAATCGGCTACGGTTCATTCTTTATAGATATTCACCATATTGATGGGGCAGGGATGGATGAAACTACATTTCATCCAGAACCAGGTTTCAAATATCAGATTCCTTACCGTGTATTGATACCGCAAAAAGTGGAAAATCTATTGGTTGCCGGACGCTGTATTTCATGCACACATGTTGCCTTGGGTTCGTTGCGGGTAATGGTGCAATGCATGTTGACAGGAGAAGCAGCAGGTATAGCCGCCTGTCAATCTATCCAGCAAAATGTAACACCTGGGAAAATTAATATATCAACATTGCAAAAAACACTCCGTGAAAATGGTGGGATATTAAATGAAGATGATATAGAAAAATATAATGTCACAATGTAGTTTGCTTAATTAAAATTTGAAAATATTAAGTTTGTATGCCGAGATTTTAAAATTGGCATCTGTAGTTATTCAAAGGTTATAATAGAGGAAAAATGGGAATTAATTTATTAGATAAGCTTGGCAATCTTGCCAAACCTAAGTTCAAGCCGGTATTAGATGAGGATTTTTCACCTGCTTCATTAGCTAATTATGAATTTTTGAAAGCTGTTAAAGAATCTTCACAGGGAAATCCATTAATAATAAGTATCGAACGTGCTGACGGTTCTATTTCAAGATTTGAAACCAGCGTTTTTGCTGAAAATCATCCAATGGCGGAATTGAATCTTCCTTATATCGAACGGATAGTGAAGTTCTTGCTTTGGCAAAAGGGAGGCTGGAAGGTCACAATAGGTGGTTCCGATAAAGTGGGTGAATATATTAAAAATGTCTATTCATCCAGCGGTAAACGATATTATGATTATGAATATCATGGGCAGACAATATCAGAGCATACATTTGAAGTTTATATAACAAATATTGAAAATGTTCCTGTTGAACGTGAAACATCAATGCCGTTTGGACGTAATTTAAAAGGAAACCGGATTGGATTTGACCTTGGGGCATCTGATAGAAAAGCGGCCGCAGTTATTGATGGTGAAGTCGTTTATACTGAAGAAGTAGTGTGGAATCCACAGGGGAATGCCAATCCTGCTTATCATTATGCTGAAATAAATTCTGCATTAATTAGCGCAGCCAGACATCTGCCCAGAGTAGATGCGATTGGAGGTAGTTCTGCTGGTATTATCATTAATAATCGAGCAATGATAGCATCATTATTTCGCGGTATTCCAAAAGACCAGTATTATAAAATTAAGAATGTATTCATTGATTTGGCGAAAGAATGGGGAGTTCCATTTGAAGTTGCAAATGATGGCGATGTAACAGCTTTGGCAGGAGCAATGTCATTAAATGATAATTGTGTTCTTGGAGTTGCTATGGGGTCAAGTGAAGCAGCAGGATACGTAAATGCCGAAGGTAACATTACCGGGTGGTTAAATGAGTTAGCTTTTTCCCCAATAGATTATCGCGAAGATGCCCCGGTAGATGAATGGTCTGGAGATACAGGTTGCGGTTCGCAATATCTTACCCAACAAGCTGTATTTAGATTGGCTGAATTAAATGGTATTTCATTGGATAAATATGAAATGTTGGCTGACAAATTGAAGGCTGTTCAAAAGATGCTGGAAGATGGAAATGAAATTGCTCGCAAAATTTGGGAGTCTATTGGTGTATATATGGGTTACGCAATAGCACATTATGCGATGTTTTATGACATTAAGCATATGATAATTCTTGGTAGAGTTACTTCCGGTATCGGTGGTGACATAATATTGAAAATCGCTAATGAAGTGTTAACTAGTGAGTTCCCTGAAATTGCTGAAAAGATAGTTTTATGTATGCCAGATGAAGTTATGAAAAGAGTTGGACAAGCGTGTGCTGCTGCCAGTCTACCGATAACTAATTAATTGGAGATATGATTATAAAACTTACAATGCCAGGTGCAGAAATATTTGTTCCAGACAGCAAACCTGTTATAGATGCATTAGCCCGTACAACACATTTGTGTATAGCAGCACATCATGATGATATTGAAATTATGGCTTATCATGGTGTGTTGCAAGGATTTGGCACAGCAGATAAATGGTTTACTGGAGTCGTAGTTACTAATGGAGCAGGTAGTCCGCGCGATGATGTGTATGCCGATTACAGTAATGCAGATATGCAGAATATTCGTAGAATCGAACAAAAGAAAGCTGCATTTATCGGGGATTACTCTGCTCAGGCGTTGCTGGACTATACCAATTCTGCCGTGAAAGATTCTGAAAATCCTGATGTGATTAATGATATTATAAATCTTATTTTAGCTTGCCAACCAGAAATGATTTATACTCATAATCTGGCTGATAAGCACGATACTCACGTTTCTGTAGCGTTAAGAGTTATAACAGCGATACGACAACTTCCAGTAGATAACCGTCCACAGAAAATCGTTGGGTGTGAGGTATGGCGCGATCTTGATTGGATGATAGATAGTGATAAAGTAGTGATGGATGTGTCATCACATGAAAATTTAGCTATGTCGCTTCTGGGTGTCTTTGATTCTCAAATATCTGGTGGAAAAAGATATGACCTGGCAATTCAGGGACGAAGACGTTCAAATGCCACTTTTTTCGCATCTCATGGAGTAGATGAATCCGATGCACAAAATTTCGCAATGGATTTAACTCCATTAATTCAAAATAATAATATTGATATTGAAAAATATGTTAATTATTATATTCTACGCTTTAGAAAAGACGTTGCCGATAGAATAAACAAATTTAAATAACGAAGTGGTTTGATCTTAATTAATTGAAAAGTTATTAGTGAAAAGATAGATATATTTAGTTTCGGGAATAGGGGAATTATGAATAATTTCGGCGTTTTAATGCAAAGCGAGATTGAAGAACAGCCTGTTGTTATAGAACGGATGCTGACTGAAAAGCAAGGAATGATTGCAGATATTGCTGCACGTTTTCGCAAAGTCGCACCATGTGCGGTGTTTTTTGCCGCCCGGGGCACCAGCGACCATGCGGCATTATATGCAAAATATATATTTGAAACTGTGGTTGGTATTCCTACCGGA
>CAZNLA010000190.1:0-9854 GCA_964573385.1 uncultured bacterium | reverse complement strand
TAACCTCACTAGTATCTATCTGACTAATTAGATAAGTAATTGGATCTATTTTAAAACATGATAGATTGAATCCATTTATCTGATTAGATAGGCAAAATATATTCTTTATCATTTCAGTTTCATTTATCATCTTTCCATTTATGTTCTTAAACGGAAAGTCTATTGGTTTAATACTCATATCAGTAGAATCTGCTACATATACTTTATTAATAGTATTATCAGGTGTTGCACTCAATACCAAAGATTTATCTGTAGCAAAATACATATTCATTATTTGCCCATCTGTTTCAAGTAGTTTTTTACCTGAGTATGAAGTTAAGATAGATTTGTTTACTTCTTCATTGATCATTGCCAAATTCGCAAGAAATTTTACAAGTTCTTCTTTAGGTCTTTGCAATAAGATATTTTCGATTTTAGTAGTTTCATCATTTATTTCGATAGAAATAGTGGAGTTATCTGTATTCACAACTTCAGGTTTTATCCTTTTTGATGCTTCTCTTTTCATTTCTCTTAAAGTTATAAATACTGCTACCTGATGCTTGCAGAATTCACCCATGGTATATGGGCAACTACAACTGGTTTCTATTATGTTGTTTTCGTCATCGAGTTCAACTTCAACATAGTAAATGCTGTTTCCTTCAACAGCAGCTTCATAAATGTTATCACCTATTTTCCTGACAGATTCTACAAATTCATTTCTATAATAATTAAAGCCTTTTAAAAAGATTGATTGTTCAACAAATAATTCAAAATTGTCTAAGTTCATAATATTGTTTCCTTGTTACTTGAATGAGATAGATAAATGTTACAGGGTTTATGCTTAAAAGAAAAATATGCTTAAAAATGGTCGCTTCAACATGTTCAGCGACTGGTCACTGAACCTGACGAAGTGAACATAAGCGAAAATCTTGATGTTATTATATTTATCTGGAATTATGATTGTTCCTTTATTTTTTTAGTCAATTGTTCCTTTTGACCAAATCGGATTAGTAAAATATTAAAATTTTTCAATTTGTAAATGTTATGATTTACGATTGTATCGTTCATTAATTGAATATATATCAGGGAATGTCACCGAGTGGCGAAGCTGGCAGGTGTCTTTCCCAATGGGGTGATGCCAGATTTTGCACTTGCATGCACAATTTGTTTTATTCAGTTTGTATTGCTGATTTTTTTAAAATTATTTTTAAAAATATTTCATGTGATAAACCTAAGTGACCGATTTTGACACCTGTTTAGGGTGATAATGGTTACAGCAGATTACAAGGGAGCATTAAGATGACCGAAAATATAGATGAAAATTCTGAAATAATTGCCACATTAAACTGTCCATTTTGCGATGCAGTAATTGTTGAGATTGTTAAGATTGTACATAATGAAGATGAAGATTGCCAGGATGAATCTGAAAATAGTGATGGTATCCATCAATATGGTCTTCCATTCTGTAATCATGTAGCTTTTTTTGGATTTTGGAGAGGTCATACAGAAATCATAACAGAAAATTGGCATAATGAAATGATGATATTGACAAAAGATTTAGGAGCAGAATTTGTTGAATCAGAAGCAGATTCTGTTAGTAAATGGAGACATAACAGTCCAATAAGTGTTATTGCTAATACTTTATATTCAAATAATTACATAAAAAAAGATGATTATTACGAAAAGTTGCAGGATATCATTAACAGGTTATTTCCAGACCATGAATCAATTGTTTTGAATAAACAATTTTATAAAAATTATTATAGAATGATATTTATGAATAAAATGGCTAACACCTTTATAGGTAATGATTGTAAAAATAAAGGATAAATGGGGGAAAATTAGATGCCAGAAGAAAAAAATGCATTATGTAAACATAGAACTGAAACAGATATTAATTCAAAATTAAATGCCACATTAAATTGTCCATTTTGTGATTCGGTAATTAGTAGAATTGTTGAGATGGAACCGTGGGAATTTGAATATTATAAAAATGAATATGAATATCAAGGTGATAATACCAGTCATGAAAGTCCTTTTCCATTATGCGACCATGTGGCTTTTTATGGTGCATGGAGATGGTTTGATGAACATATATCAGATAAATGGGAAAATGAAATGATGATATTAGCAAAAGATTTAGGAGCAGAATTTATTGAGTCAGAAACTCCTTATGAAAATCACTGCAGAGAAACAAGTCCGGTAAATGTTATTGCTAAAAGTTTGTATTCTAATACTTATGTAAAAATATCCGATAATTTTGAAAATATTCAGGATGCCGTCAATAGATTGTTTCCGGGTCTTGATTCAGTTATTTTAACGGAAGATTTTCATGGAATGTATTATGCGATTATCTTTATGAATAAGGAAGGCTAATTATGAATACCGGGCAACAGGAACTAATGCTTGCAATCAAATTAGGTGATACATCTATGGCTGACTGGGCTATTGAGATGGGTGCTCATGTGAATGCTATTGATGATGAAAATGGCATAACGCCACTCATTCTATCAGTCTTGCTAAACAGATATGAATTTATACCTTACCTCATATCTAAAGGAGCTGATGTCAATTGTCAATTCCAGAATGGATTTACACCATTAATGATTGCCGCACAAGACGGTAAACTCAACTGCGCAAAAATGTTAATTAATGCCGGCGCAAACCTTGAATCACAGGAACAGAATGGTTTAACAGCACTTATGGCGGCAGCCAGAGATGGTTATATTGATATAGTCCGATTGCTTCTTGATGCCGGTGCTGATTGGACTACAAAAACAACTGCCGGTAATGATGTAATCTACATAGCACGTTACTTTAAACATGCTGATGTAATAGAATTGTTAGAACAACACTCCGGCATAACCGCCCAAAAACATTTCCTGGCAGAATTAGCAGGAAGGACTGTTGTTATTGATTGTAGTGGTGACGAAATTACCTAATAAATAACAACTTAGAATATTTTTTATTTCACTTTACATTGAACTGTTTATTCGCTATTATATTCATGGTTTGCAATAGAAAAAAGGAAATAGTTATGCAGAACACCGGTGACATTACATTATTAAAGAAGTTGTTAGATGATTTCGAAAAACTCGGTATGACAATTAATTCGGATCAAACGTTTTTAGAAATTTCTGGATATCCTCATTATGAAAATGTCTGCAGTAATATATTGTCTTTCTACTTTGACCCTATCAAAGAACATGGATTAAATGACCTTCTTCTTTCTGCCTTATTAGATTGTATTGGAAAGACTAACAATATGTCTGATATATCAGTTGAAAGAGAAGTTTCTACTGGTTCTGGTAGAATAGATTTAGTAATTGATTCTGATGAAGTAATTATTGCAATTGAAAATAAAATATTTCATAATTTACAGAATGATTTGAATGATTATAAGAATTATATTACAACCCGAGTAAAAACAAATACAAATACAAATACAAATACAAATACAAATAAAGATATCATATTATTGGTTTTAAGCATATATAAATGTGATTGCAATAAATACTCTGATGTTATTAATATTACATACAGCATGTTTTTTGAATCAATATTAAAAATTATAGGGAAATATGTAATAAATTCAAACAATAAGTATCTCGTTTTTTTATTAGAGTTTATAAAAAGTATCGAAAACATTATAAAAGGAAGTGCCATGAACAAAGATCTTTTAGAGTTGTTTAGTAAAAATATTCAAACAACAGAAACATTTATCAACAAAGTTTATGATTTTAAAGATGAAATGCGTAATAAAGTTTCTCTTTTAAGACCTTTAATTATTATAAATGCACCAGACGGTATGATAAAAAAAGGATTATATCGACAACAATTACAGCTAAATGATGTGTTATTTCATGAAATTAATGGTAAGTTTATTACTGCAATTGATTGTAGGATTTCTCCAATAGGATGGGAAATCTTTATATTTGAAAGAAAAACTGAAAGCATAATACAGACAAAAGCATTATTAGACGAAATTGGTATAATATACAAAATAGAAGATGGAAGGTGTAAATTAGATATTGAAATGCCATATGATGAACCGATTGAATCTGTTGCGAATATACTAAGTGAAATTTTGTCAAAAATAATCGATAAAGTATCGAATCCGTAAAGCATAATTATGTAAAATTGAAATCATATTCAAAGTTACAAATATACTATACACAAAACCCCCACAATCAAATAATTGCGGGGGTTTTAAAATGGTAGCCCTTAGGGGATTCGAACCCCTGATCTCCTGGCTGAGAACCAGGCGTCCTAGGCCACTAGACGAAAGGGCCATGACCGGAGTTATAGTAGCAAATGGCATTAAATCTTGTCAATAGTTATAGAAAATTGCAAATTAGGCTGAATTGTATGGAATGCCGTCCCCGGCATTCCGTTAATAGAAAGTTTCTATTTCAAAGAGGAATGCCGGGGACGGCATTCCGTACAAATAAAATAGATCTATTCTGGTTTTGCAATTTACAATTTACAATTTGAAATTCCTACACTTCGCCTACCTGATAGCTTTGTCCGGGTTTGGCTACTTCTACATTTTTACCCAGTTCGGTTAATTTGTTGGCTAATGTTTGTGATGCGGTGGGTTCGCCGTGGTTTAATATAATTTTGCCGGGGTTGGTGGATTGTAGCCATTGTATTAGCGCGGGTTGGTCGGCGTGGGCGCTGAAACCGTTGATGGTGTTTATGCTTGCTTTTACTGCTATCTGTTCGTGGTCAATATTTACCGTGGTGGCGCCATCAACTATTTTACGTCCCAATGTTCCCTGGGCCTGGAAACCTATAAAAATTACCGCGCAGTCATCGCGCCAAAGATTATGTTTTAGATGATGGACTATTCTGCCGGCCTGGCACATACCGGCACCGGCGATGATGATTGAACCGGTGGTGCCATTAATCGCACGTGATTGTTCGGTGGTTTGGCTGGTTATTAATCCCTCAAAGCGGAAGGGATCTTTATGCTGGGCAAATACGGCACGGGTGGCGTCGTCCAAATCCTGTGAATGTTGCTGGTAAACCTTGGTGATATTTATCGCCAATGGGCTGTCCAGATACACCGGTGTTATCGGTATATCACCATTTTTTCGCAGGTTTCGCAGATGAAACAGAATATCCTGGGTACGTTCCATGGCGAATGCCGGTATAAGTACATTACCACCTTTTTCAATTGCCCGGTTTATTGATTCTTTAAATTCTGTAATAGATTCTGCTTCGGTGCGGTGTGTTCGGTCGCCATATGTTGATTCGCAGAATACCATATCTACTGGTGATGGTGGGGTCGGATCGGGAACCACATTTCTTCCCGGGGTGCCCACATCTCCGCTGAATAATACAGATTTTCCACCACGTCTGAATTCAATACTAGCGGAACCCAGAATGTGACCGGATTGGTGGAAGATAGCATCTAATCCAAACCCGATGTCGAGAACCTTACCATAAGGTTGCACCTGAAAATATCGCAGTAAATGCAACACATCCTGTTCGTCATATAATGGTTGCGAAACGAATTGTCCGCTGCGTTGGCCCCTTCTGCGACGACGGATAAAGTCTTCTCCCTGTACCTTGGCACTGTCCAATAATATAAATTGGGCAAGGTCACAGGTTGATGATGTGGCGTAAACCGGGCCACGAAATCCCAGAACATGGAGATATGGTAAACGACCGCAATGGTCAAGGTGAGCGTGAGTGAGAAAAACAGCGTCAATATCTGCCGGATTGAAATCGAATTTATAGTTTCTTCCGTCATCATCACGGTGTCCCTGAAATAATCCGCAGTCTATCAGGTATTTGCGATGACCTGTTTCTAACAAAAAAGACGAACCGGTAACTTCTCCGGTAGCACCTACAGGACGAATAAGCATAACAACTCTCCTAAAGTTTACATCTTATTATGTTATTCCATTATTTTTGTGAATATAAACGTGCCAAAGATGATGGTATCAAGGGATTTGGGCAATCCCGGTGGATTGCCCATGCGAATTTTATTTTTTAGAAATAAAGCAACTGCATAAGTCCTGCTTTATTAAAGCGGGATACCGGAACTTCAAAAAGGTCTGCTGCTTTTGTTAATGAACCTATATTTTTTACCTGTAACGCATTGGTGATATCTGTTTTGCCGATGATTTCATCAGAAACACCCAGCGCGCGAAGAACGCCGATTGCCATGATAGCGTCGCCATATGTATTCATATGAACACCATCACCGGTGATTCTTAATCCGGTAGGCTTGGTCTTAAGCGCGTTAATGAACATTGCATGGAGATCGATTATCTTGCATTTTTTCTCTGCAGCGATATCTTTCATTGCGGATACATACATGTCAAGGCGAATATTGCCTTCATTTTTTACATCTTCCTGGATAAGAGTAGGGGTTAATAATACAACCTGTGCACCGGCAGCCTGGCCTTTATCGACCATTTTAATGACGTTTGCTTTATAGGTGTCAAGGACTGCCTGTTGATGTGGTGCGCCAACCCGATGCCAAACATCATTGATGCCGACACTGATAAAGGTGAAAGCCGGCTTATCAGCAAGTTTCATATCTTTTTCAAAGCGCGGTTCCATATTCTCGGCCTTTTGTCCGCTGACACCGGTGTTGATGATAACTGGTTTTAATTCAGGATAATTGGCATCCAGAATGAACTTAGCCAGGCGTACATAACCACCCTGAGCGGTAATGCTATCACCCATGAAAGCAATCTTGTCACCCGGTTTAACAAGCAATTCAACCTTTTCCGTTGGCGCGTTTGCCGCCAAATAAAGGGCATCAGGTACTATTTTCGCAATATCAGTACCGATTTTTGCTGGTTCTGCAGCAAAGGTGCACATTGCCAATGACATGGCACCAAGTAAAATACCCGTCTTCAACCACTGAAAACTTTTCATGTTCAAACTCCTCACAGTATGATTTTGTAATTGATAATTATAGACACCCTGTATTGATGTTGGTTGTTATTTAAGATAGCATTTGGATATTTATGATGATAATCAAATATTTATCAGTTGCTATTTGCCAGTTGCTATTTATCAATTGCCATCTACTGTTGCTTTTGTAGAAATTAACCCAAATAAATTAGACAAGTTCTCAGTATTTATTTGTAATATATGCCTTGGAAAGGCATTTTAATGAGTAACCCCAGGCGCAAGCCTGGGGATTAAAACATAACATTGTCTGCGCCTCGTAGAGGTGCGTTTATAAAGTCGCCTTTACAAGGCTCATTTTAGCGTCTGTTACTTCCCCAGGCTGACGCCTGGGGTTACTCATGATGTCGCCACTCCGTGGCTAATATATATAAATAGGTAGAACTCGATTTTATTTCGAGTACAAGAAGAGTGACATTTATATAAATCCTAACTTTTTTATACGGATTTGATTGCTAATGGCCTAAAAACATCTTATTAACCTTAAATAAATTTGCTACCTATTACTCCCTTCGTCACTTCGTGACACCTCCCTCGAGAGGGAGGCTTTTGTAAAACCCAATTATATCTTTTTTTTCTGGTGGGACAGACACCTTCCTGGCTTCGCCACTCGGAGTCAGTCCCTGATTGACGTTCTTCCCCTCTCCATCGGGGAGGGGATTGAGGGGTGGGGCTTTTTGGGAATTGCAATCTATAATTAGAAGTAACGGTTTTGCAATTATAAATACCATTTTCAAATTTAAATTTACAATTTGCATCCCCCATCCGGCTATTGACTTCCTCACCCAAAATGCGTAAACTTACCGAGTTTGTGGCTGATACCGCGGTCCCTGCTGCGGAGTCTTGCCTTATGCATGAAATCTGAGGCCGCGAACGCAAATTAATTATCCTCATAAAATGAGGAATTAAGGGAGGCCTTTAATGGCTTTAGTATCAATGAAAGAGTTGCTGGAAGCCGGCGTACATTTCGGTCACCAGACTCAGCGTTGGAACCCGAAGATGAAAAAGTTCATCTACGGCGCTCGCAACGGGATTTACATCATCGACCTGCATGAGACTCTTCGTCGCATGGATGATGCTTACACCTTTATGCAGGGCATAGCCAGCAATGGCGGCCAGATTCTGTTTGTAGGCACCAAGAAACAGGCACAGGATGCTGTATACGAAGCAGCACAGAAATGCGGTATGCACTTTGTCACTTCCCGCTGGTTAGGCGGTATGATGACTAACTTCCCAACAATTCAGCAGAGAATTCGTCGTATGCGCGAACTTCGCCAGATGTCTGAAGATGGCACTTTTGATAAATTGCCGAAAAAAGAAGTTATCAAATTACGCGAAGAATTAGCAAAACTCAACCGTGTATTAAGTGGAATTGAACACCTGCGCGGTACCCCGGAAGCATTATTTATTGTTGACGTTAAGAAGGAACATATTGCGGTACTGGAAGCAGTACGTCTTGATATTCCTATCATTGCTATCGTTGACACCAACTGCGACCCGGAGATGGTTGACTATGTTATTCCCGCAAACGATGACGCAATTCGTGCTATTCGTTTAATTGCCAACAAAATGGCAGACGCAATCATTGAAGGCAGAAATGAATATGATGCCAAAATGGTTGAACTGTATGGCGACCAAGGTTACACCAGCGATTTATCACCATTCCGTCCATTACCTGACCAACCGATTGTTGAAGTTGCCGAAGGCGAAGATGAAGAATATGAAGATGAAATCGAAGTCGATTTGTCTGATGTCGAATTCATTGGCATTGATGAAATTGATGGTGTTGTAACAGAAGCAGTCGAAGAAGATGAAATAGTTCCTGAAGACGAAAAGTTCTATGAAAAAGCGAAAGAACTGGGCGTCATCAACGAAGAAGACTAATTTTTTACCGAACTTTCACTTTTTTAGATATTTTGCATGGGCAATCCAAAAATGGTTGCCCACAATTTCTGAGATTGAGTTAAAGCGTTGTTTTTAGCGGGACAGTTAATATTTTGCCCCGCATTGTTAATATAAGGAGAATTTAGATGGCAGAGATTTCCGCCTCCTTGGTAATGGACCTGCGTCAGAAAACCGGCGCAAAAATGATGGATGCAAAAAAAGCTTTAGTTGAAGCAGATGGCGATATGACCCGCGCTATTGAATTATTGCGTGAAAAAGGTCAGGCAGATGCTTCCAAACGAAGCGGACGCAGCACAGCAGAGGGATTGATTGTAACCATGCAGAGTGAATGCAAGGGTTGCGCGTCAATGATTGAACTCAACTGCGAAACTGACTTTGTTGCAAAGAATGACGAGTTCAAAAAAGTTGCTAATGAATTGGCAGCATTTGTACTGAATGGCGACAAAGCAGAACTGGGTGCCGATGATTTACCGGAAGACAAAGTTGCTGTTATTACAGCGGCTATTTCTAAAACCGGCGAAAACATGAACTTCAAACGCGGTAAAAAACTGGCATCAGCAGACGGCATAGTTGAAACATATATTCACCTGGGTGGTAAAATTGGCGTACTGGTACAGATTGATGGCGCAAAGGGCGAAGTTGTTGCCGCTTTAGCCAAAGACCTTGCCATGCAGGTTGCGGCATCTTCACCTGAATATTTAAATCGCGAAGCCGTTCCGGAAACCGTTATTGAAAGCGAAAAAGAAATCTATCGTAACCTGGCCCGCAATGAAGGCAAAAAAGAAGAATTTCTTGATAAAATCGCAATCGGTCGCTTGGATAAGTTTATGAAAGATAATTGTCTGTTAGAACAGGCATTTATTAAAGATACTGACAAACAGATTAAGGATATCGTCGCTGAAGTATCAAAATCTATTGGTGCAACACTGACAGTTTCCGCATTTGTGCGTTATCAATTAGGTCAGTAAATAAAATTGAAAATTGAAAATGTGCGCCAAGAGAAACTTGGTGGTTTTAGTCGGTGAAAGTCCGACCCG
>CAZNLA010000189.1:0-9860 GCA_964573385.1 uncultured bacterium | reverse complement strand
ATAAAAATATCCTGAAAATCATTGATTTTTAGGATCTATGGGATTACTGTGAAAAAAATAAAATTATATTAGCTAACAGGACTTTCGCTTAAGGTCACTTCGACAGGCTCAGTGACCGGTCGCTGAGCTTGTTGAAGTGACCTTAAGCGAAAGCCCTATAATTTAAATACTTTTTGTTTAAAGCATGACAATACATGGGTGGTGTTTGAATGAATAATAATAAATTTCAACAGACTGCGATGGTCGTCTATATGTTAATCAGTTTTGTTGTCATTGCCTGTTGTATACTTTTATCCGTCACAGGTTGTCGTGTTCTTGCGGATGAGCTTTTGCCACGGGTCAAACATGGTGATTTCGGTGGCAGTATCTCCACCGGCAACGGCTATCATGCCGTGTAGTTCATGAACGAGGCGAAGGAGGCTTCGATGCAAACCACAACATCAGAAATAATTCCTTTTGTTTTTTTTGTGGAGAATAAGGGAGAAGAAAACTTCTTTAAAGGCGACTACCTTGATTATCCTCTCAGCCAGGTTGTCGTAAATGGTGAAGTCTGGTCATTCCACACAACCACTGCCTACAATAACCCCACTTCTGTCATCCGGTATAAAGGGTCTGATTTCGAACATATGGTGCGTCAGCCTGATGGGAAGCTCCGCTCTTCCGAGCAAGAGGTTTCCTGCCATATCGGTTGTGGCATGTGGTTCGATGATGCGACCGGGACGCTCTACGCGCTCATTCATAGCGAGTACGACGGAAATATAATGAAACGGGACAAGCTCTGGAATCTGGGAGCCGCCTGGTGCAGAAAAAAGACAAGGCTGGCTACGAGCAAAGACATGGGGCTGACCTGGTCTGATCCAAAGGATGTCTTGACGGCCTGTCTTCCTGAGCCGGGCGATTGGTCTAAATACGCGGGTTCGGACTTCGAAATGGGGCCAGCCGATTTCGATCTTTATACTGACATACAAGGCGGCTATTTTTATGTCACCTGTTGGAATGGTTTCGTCGCCAAAAAAGAACCCATGAACAAGTTTGGAACCTATACTGAGGTTTCCCGCTGTGCGATTAGCGACAAAATGGCACCGGGAAAATGGTACAAGTTCAGGAATGGCGCATGGACCGAGCCGGGTCTTGGTGGCAAAGCGTCCCGCGTATCGCAGTTCCCAATCTATGGCAGAACTATCTACAACTCATATCTAAAAAAGTACCTGCGCGTAGGCATAAATATTCGCGTGATTGATGAGCGGTTTAAAGCGTTCGGTTTGGTTGACGCTTCCGTTTACATCCTCACATGCACCGATCTCGCCAAACAGGATTGGTCTCTGCCGGCAAAACTGATGGATGAACCTGGTAATATCCGGTTCTCTTTTTCCCTGTCGGACCCGAAAGGTAATGATTTTACTTCATGCGGTAAAACCTTCAGGATTTATAACTACTGGACGAAACCTCCGGTAAGGATGTTCGATGTCGTCCTGGGTGAAGGGACGACGCCGGCTATCACCGGATCTCGGTATGGCGCTTACTGTTACGAATCGCATCCGGAATCCGGTGACGCGACAGGCAGTCGTAATACGCAATTGGCAGGATCTGAAAACGTCACAATGCAATATACGGGCACCGGGTGGAAAATAGAGAAACAGGAGCATTATTTCCATGGTTGTGCAAAGTCCAGCAATGTTGCCGGTGATAGTGTAGAGTTTCCTTTCAAAGGAAGTACAATTTACTGGCGGACAGTATTTGCAAAAGATGCGGGAAAGGTAGATGTTTATATAGATCAACAGTTTCAGGAGACAATCGATTGTTTCTATAGTGATCCAAAACAAAATATGTTTCAATTCGGGTTCATTAGAACCAATCTCAATGCATCAGCGAGTCATACCATAAAAATTGTCGTGCGGAGCGACAGGAATCAAAATGCAGTCGGAACCAACATTCGGCACATCGGTTTTGAGTATGGTGTCGAAAGCATTCACCAAATCTCTCTATTATAATCAATTACATCCGAAACATAAGCGGGAAGGCAAGGCATTCATGACGAATAAGGTATATCTATATGCAGGATGTTTAAGCGTTTTGATACTCAACGACAACGATAATCCCGGTGTAGATTTGCAAAAAACTATAAAATTTGGTTAGCTAATTTGCAGAACTTTCGCTTTCAAAAGAAATTTATTTAAAAATGGTCACTTTGACAGTCTCAGCGACCTTAAGCGAAAGACCTAATTAATGAGGCAATTGCAAAACCTGTTTGAATTGTAGGGTATGCCGTCCCCGGCATTCCGTATATAATAAATAGATATAATTGGGTTTTGCAAAAGCCTGTTAAATACTTTTTTTATTATGAACGAAAGCATCTGGATGGTGTTTGAATAAAGCAATGGTTCTTTGTGCAGTAATAAAAGTAACCGATTTGATTGGGAGGTAAAATATATGATTCATATATGTTTTTTTATGCTCATTTTGGCAGGCATTGTCTGTTTGTGCAGTACTCAGACAGATAGTAAGGTGATGCCGGAAGATACGAAAATAACGATTACAAACGAGGTAACGCATCCGGTTAGCGATATGCTTTTCGGGCAGTTTTTGGAACGTCCGAGTTGGGGCAAAGAAACTGGTCCGGAAGCGGCCGTCCTGCCAGGCACGCATAAACTCGATCCCCGCGTTGAATCGCTGCTACGGCACATGGTGATTCCCATTGTGCGTTTCCCGGGTGGCACGGATGTCGACTACACAGACTGGCGCAATATGGTCACTGACGGCTTGGGGGACAAGATGGGTCGTCCGGATAACCGGGGAGTTCACGGCGACGTGATTACCAATGCCTTCGGATATGACGAATATTTCCGCCTGGCGGAAAAGCAGCATTGGCAGACGATTCTGGTAGTGAATTTGCGTGCCGGTCTTCTTACAGATCAGGCACCGACTGATGCGGCGGCCCATGCTGCTGCCTTGCTGGCTTATTGCGTCGGAACGAAAACCACTGTTCCCGATGCATACCGGCAGTGGCCGATGTTGCGTGCCAGTAATGGTCATTTGGCTCCATACAAGGTCGACTACGTGCAAATCGGCAATGAAAGTTGGTTCTGGCAAGGCGAAATGAAGAAGAAGTATGGCGACGCCTGGGTAAAAATATGGGCTGACACCATTCAGGAGTATATGACTGATGTGCGACGCATACAACCCGGTATCAAGGTGATAGCGGATGGGCACCCACTCGACGTGTCGGCCGAACTGCACCGACGGCGGGCCGGCGTCGACCTGTTCGCACAACATAAATATTATCCTCTGGGTATTGATGGATTGTTCACCCCCGATGGTACAAAGCTTACTGAGGCTGCAGTGACAACCGAACAGGTCTGGAATACATTGACACACTGCACGCCGACGGATGCCGACGGTCTCGCCAACTTTCAGGATGACTCGATTGAACAGGCGAAACGTCTCGGCTACCGATTAGCTATCACAGAATGGAACTTGAACGCCTGGTGGTCTCTGCCGCGGCGCAATGAACTCTGGCCCGGTTCCGGCGCCTGTGGACTGGGGGCAGCGGTTATGCTGCAGGCGATGGTGCGCCAGGGTGGCACCCTCAGTCTGGCCACCCAGTCGATGCTATTGGGCAAAACCTGGGGAATCACCGGTATTCGCGTCAGTACTGATCCTGCACAGGCTCCGACGTTGCAACCGACAGCCGAAGCGACCACGCTCTATCATCAATATCATGGTGACCGTGCCCTCCTGGTTCGGTACGATTCTGCACCAATATGCTGGCAACCCGTGGTCAAGTTCAATATTAATTATCGTGCTCATGATTGGCCTTGCACGAAAGCGGCGGTGGTCGATATACTCGCTACCCGTGACCGGAAACACCTCTATCTGCATGCCATCAACAGTGATTACACGCAGTCGCGACGCGTTATCGTAAATATGAATGGCTTCACCCGGTTGCCGGCCACCAGCACACTTCATCGCCTGTGCTTCCATACGCCAACCGAGTTCGCCACGATAAAATCATGGACAACACATGAAGATGAACGGGTTCATCGCGAAAAAAATGACTTCATCATCACGTTGCCACCGCGAAGCCTGACGATTGGTGTATTCGATTTATAGTCTTGACTTACCGGGGAGTGGCGCAGTATAAACAATGACTTCATTCAATACAGAAAAAATAGATATTATTGGGTTTTGCAAAAGCCTGTAGAAATTATTAAATACAGCCATTACGTCCAATAATTTAAATTGGCTGTATTAAATATAAAATTGGCTGAAAATAATAGCGTTATTTCATTGACAGGTTAATAAAATGGGTTAAAATTATTTAATAATTCATTTAGTTCCTTACCGGACTATTGAAATAAATATGAAGGAGACTTATGCCATGTATCAAAAATTCATTTCCATTAGGTTAAGGGTAAGAAAAGGCTTTACCCTTATTGAGTTACTGGTAGTCATTGCGATTATTGCAATTTTGGCTGCCATATTGTTCCCGGTATTTGCCCGAGCCCGGGAAAAAGCGCGGCAATCTACCTGTACCAGTAATCAACGGCAAATTGCCGCTTCTTTACAAATGTTTGCCCAGGATCATGAGGAGATGCTCCCGGGTACTGCTAATGTTTGGAGCAATATAAATGTTGACCCAGGGGTATTGGTATGTCCGACAAAAGGGAAATCAACTGCAAATGGTTATGGGTATAACTATTTCTATCTCGATGGAATATCTATCGGGTCGGTATCTGATCCATCATCCGCAGTGCTTACCATTGACAGTGACAGTAGTACCAATACAGTGAAATTAGTCAGTACTGATGTGGCTTTCCGACATAGTAGCAAGGCAATCGCAAGTTATCTTGATGGTCATGTACAGGCGGTAATTGCACCAATAGTATTAAACCCAATGGCAATTAAAGTCACTAATTATAGTTGGTTGCAATTGCCAATAGGTTATTTATCATCTGCGGTTGGTGGTACGGTGGGATTTTCAATAAATCAGGGAAGTACCGCCGATATAATGTATAGCAGAGGTTATGGGTGTGTTCCTAATGCAGGGCAGACTGGTGATTATTGGGGCACATTAACCCTTGACCAACCCCGCAATGTAACAAAGGTACGTGTAAGATTATATGCAACTGCATCAAGTACTTGCAGTAAACTTTATATTATGGGTTCTTTTGATAATACAAATTATGGAATGATAGGAACCTATACCAGTCCTATCACATCAGTTTCAACGACTGAAGTGGCTGTTACCCCTGGTATATATCAGTCAATCCGGGTCTATTTTAAACAAGGTGAGTATTCCGGTACAACCTATGGTGGTCCCGGTTTTATTGGAATTGAACCATTCGGTTCTGGATCATTAAACGCGAATGTACCGGGTATGGTTGATGAAGTAAACTGGGCAAACGCATCGTTTAATACCACTGCTACTTGCAACGGATTTTCCACAAGTTACACTGCTACTACTTTTAATGACGGTTCTTACACCTCGGGAGTTCGCTCCGGATACTTAAATGCGCCATGGCCCGTAACTACTTATGCGACAATTGACCTTGGATCAGTCCGAACTATCAATAAAGTAATTATGCATGGCGACTGGAGCACCGGCAACTACTCCCCGACAGCGTTCACGGTTTCATATTCAAATGATGGTACTACCTTTACCACCATTACCGGCACAGCGATTGCTCTTGTGGATTCTATAATGTCCGGATATTCATTTACTGCTACCCCGGCACGTTATTGGCGAATTTCCAATGCTACAGGTGCTGGTGCTACTACCCATCATCTACTTAATCAAATTATGATTTATGGACCAGGATAAACTCTAACTTCAAAGTGGGTCGCATATAAAAGATTGTCAGTCATTATATGCGACCCATGGTTTGGTCATTTTTACTCTACAAAATCTTGTTATATAATTATAAACACTACTGTTTAATCTCAAATTACATTATTTGCCGGTGCTAAATTTTACCTGGACGGTAATTGTTAAAGCCTCTGCAGATGGTGAACTGTTAAATTTCATCTGTAACGTTGATTGGGACAATATCAAAATTATCCAGTAGCAGGCACCATAACTAAAAAAATGGAAAGTACAATGTGTCGTGTTTTAAAACTTAATATTGTTCCTGAAACAGGACTTTCGCTTAAGGTCACTTCGACAGGCAAGTGACCGGTCGCTGAGCCTGTCGAAGCGACCATTCACTGAGCATATTTTTCTTTAAAAGCGAATGTCCTGCTGAAATTATGTATTATTAACATATTGCCAACCTGATAGAGATATTAAATGTAAAATTAGTTAACTATCGCTCTTTAATAATTTATTAATGATAATCACCTATACAGGTCTGAGCGATAGTTTTGTTTTGAATGGTAACTTACTGTAACGATAAGGAAACGAAAATGCACTTAAAAACGGTCTTAATCACAATAATAGCATTGCTCAATTGCCTGGGAATGGTTCACGCTGCAGACACACAATGGACACTGGCGACTGATGATACAAGCCTGACGATATCAGTGACCAATAATAAATTATACCTTACTGACCTCAAAAATCCGGCGCAAAAATGGAATTGGGTTCCTGTTGCCTCTGAAGTGCCACTGCCCGGCAAATACAACTGGACTTTTGTCGATGCTGTGGAAGATAAAACCAGGGGTAAGATGGTAACTCTGCACTTCACCAATACCACACCAGCACTGGAATTGAACTCTGTTTGGCGTGCATTGCCAGGTCCGGGTCCGGTGGAAAATGAAGTTTCGGTAACAAATAAGTCAGATATTAATGTTATATTCAACCAGGGTATGATGGCGGCATCCGTCAAACTAACTTCAGATATGCCACTTACCGTGCACCGTGCGTTTAAAACTAATGTTGGGATAGGGAAAGTGCAGGAAGATAAGTTGACGGCCAATTCCCGCGGAAATACTGATGCGAATTGGATTCCATTGCTCTTAATAGGTGCTGGAACAAAACATGGCGCGTACCTTGGTTATGAATGGGAATTGGGTGGTTTCCAGTGGTCTGTCGGGACAAACCCACTACAGTTAACCTGCAATGTGATGCCAATAACCGAGAATGTCACTCGTGTTCCGGGAAGTGTATTCCAGATTCCCAGCGTATATTATGGCGTCTACAAAGGTGATTTTGACGATGGCAGCAACAGTTTTAAACGATGGTTCTGGAATCATAAAATTACCCGCAGTCTATACGACAACACCAATGAGCCTTGGGTTGAGATGTGCATGCAGGAAATATCGGAGAAGGGAGACGGCAGTGCGGGTGTAACCGGTAATACCCCGCAAAGTTTGTATGACCGTCTTGCCGCAGCAGGTGTCGAATGCGTTAAATTTGACTTTTGGGATGGAACTGGCAAGTGCTGGTACACCAATCGTGATTGGCAGTTTCACCCTGAGGCATGGCCCAATGGTTTCGATTACGCTGCCAAGGCTCACAAAGCCGGCATGAAAGCGTCGCTATACATGGGCGGAACATATAACGACGTCGATTTATCGACAATCGCCGGCAGAGATGCGGAACTTGAAGCGGTGCTAAGTCGTTACGATAAGGGGTGGTTCGATATGTGGCGAACAGATCGTTATATCGCGCCTAAGGACCCTATACCAGCAAATTACGAAGGTGTCACTAATTTCCTTTACATTCAGGATAACCTGATTGCTAACCGACCCGGATACCGATATGAAAATTGCTGCAACGGTGGAAAATACAAGGGATTCGCCATCTGCCGGCGGATGACATACTGCACAATGAATGATGAACCATATAATGCGGTTACCACCCGGACAACATATTATTCCAACTCCTATGCCATCAACCCGGTTCAACTGAAATCAGACCTTGGACTGCACCAGACCGCCTACCAGATGCGTACACACATGCTTGGCGCTATACTGTCTCTGGCTACAGATAATACCGTGTATCGGCAGCACATTGCCATGTATAAAGAGAAACAGCGACCCATTTTGCGCGGTGCCAATGTTTACCATATCCTGCCCATGCCTGACGGTACCAATTGGGATGGTATGGAATATTACAATCCGGATATCAAAAACGGTTCGGTGTTTTTGTTTAAACCATCTGTCTATGCGCCTGATAACAAGTTGATTCGACTAAAAGGTTTACAACCTAAAAATATTTATACTTTGAACTTCCAGGATAGGGAAGAACTTAATTGTGTGCGCACCGGTGCGCAACTCATGACTAATGGCGTGTATATAACCGGTATGATTGGTGCGCAAGCATCAGAGATTATTTGGATTAGTGAGACACCCGAAGCAAAGACAACCCCGGAACCTGTAGTGCCGAAAGATGAGGACGGTAAGCTGTCATTGATACCACTGCGAGACGATCAGCAACTGTCTGTGGAATTGCAACAGGGGCTGACTTACTGGGCGGATGCCAACCAGAATGTATACATTGACGAAGCAGGGAAGGTGATAACATGGAAGGATGCCCGCGATAAAGCAGATGATGATGACTATATTCGGGCGAAACAATGGGTAAACTCTTCACGACCATCTGTGGTTACCGGTGGGGTGGAAATTAATAATCTGCGCCTGGTGGATTTTGGGAAATGGCAGGCTGGGGCAAATGGAATATGGATGCCATGGGAATACGCAAATGAAAATAAAGCACGTCTAACCCCGGCGATGGTATTCATGGCAGTTTCATGTTCGGATGGCTCAGGTTTTCTGTTGGGTGATCTCGAACGATGCGATTTCCATCCTGCCGGATACGATAAGCCACCTGCAATATGGTTCTGGTCAGGACAAACACAGGGAAGAAGTGGTAGTTTGTATATCAACGGCAAGAAGGTAGATGCTACCATAACAAAGGTTTCCCCTGGTATTGAAGTAGCGACCATTGTGGTGCCACCCGGCGCGACAGTGTCAAACTTCCTGAAAGACCGTAATTACAATGTCGGTGGGGGGCGAATAGGTGAAGTGTTGATTTATAATAAAGCACTTGATGATGCCACACGTCAAAAAGTAGAAGAATATCTGATGAAGAAATGGTTGCCGGCAGGCGGATAATAATTAGCGATTTCTGTATATACTGATTTTAACAGGAAATAGCCTTTTTTTAGTTGTAGGGAATGCCGTCCCCGGCATTCCGAAAATAGATATTATAAGAATGCAATCTGAAAAGGTGAATGATATGTTCAGTTTTGGCAATCACAACTGTGTTGGACCAATCTAAACCATGTTACAACCGGTAATCCCGTGCTTTGCTAATGTATTCCTGATATTATCGTTAACACTGATGTTTTAGCCGGCAAAAAAGCCAGTTGAATAAAATATAAAACTTAAAGGTAAATATTCTAATGACTCAATTTCGTGAAGTTCTCGTTCTCGGACATAATCATTTTGACCCAATGTGGCGACGTTGTTTTAAGACAGACGCCGTATATAATGGGGTAACCGTAAAACCGTATATTGATATAGAGGAACTGGTGTTATCAAAATGGTTGGCTCTGGCACCGCGGGGTTATACATTCAGCGAAGGGCAGGCGCTGGTGCTACGCGAATGGTTACGTCGCGACCCGAAAAGAATAGAACAACTAAAGGCTGAAATTGCCTGTGGTCGTTTTGGTGTTATGCAGGCAGGCGAAACCGTCCAGGACAGTAACTTGCCGACTGCAGAAGGTTTGGTGCGCAATTTTCTGGTGGCGCAGCCATTATGGAACGAACTTGGAGTTGAGGATAATCCCGGCTTGGAGATAGCATGGCTGGAAGATGCCTTTGGCAATAGTGCCAATTACCCGCAGGTATTGAACGGTGTAGGTTGCCGGGTGGCAGCCCAGTTAACATATCGCAAATGTCCGAATGAAGTGTGGGTG
>CAZNLA010000188.1:0-9864 GCA_964573385.1 uncultured bacterium | reverse complement strand
TTTGGTGGTTCACACGCCGGGTCTGATAACAGCAGTTATTCTGAAATTCCACAGTGGAATACTCAGGCATTGCTGGGGGACCAGGTTATGGAAATACCTGACCGGGTAAAGCCAATTGGCGGGGTTTTTGTAATTGACAGTAATAATGATACTGACCGCAAGGAAAATAAAGAGTTTCTTACCGAACAACCATTTTCAGACTTAATCGCGTCATTGCATGATAGTCTGGGAATAGTAACTTATGCTAATCCAGATACAGTTAAAGATATTCCCGCGGATATACCATTGATTTACGCGCCACGAAATACACCTGAGGGTAAGCCTGTTTTGACAGCTAAAATTGGTGATAAAACTGTATCAGTTCCTTATACCGGTACTGCCATGCAAACCCCTGCAAATCCGCAATTTCAGGATTTTATAAGTCAGGTGCGACAGGCGAATCCCGGTGGATGGCCAATTACCACCACCGGTGGTTTTGTAGCAAGTGCATGGGAATCATCGAAAGGTGTCTTTGCTGTTATTGAAAATCCGATGGAAGCGAAGGGGGTAATACACACCCCGCGAAAAGGTAATGTCACAATTCGAGTGCGTGGTCTGAAAGGCAATCCGCCGGTTTATGATTTATGTGGTGATGACCCGGACCCACATCGTTTGTCCGCGGATGAGGTGACAGTTGATGGTGATACAGTTACAATACATTTGGACTGGACACATGGTGATTCACGCCTATTTTGGATTGACACACCACTACCGGCAACAACTCAGAATTGATTTATATCAGAACTTTCGTTTAACAAGGAAATTTTCTTGAGAATGGTCACTTCGACAGTCTCAGCGACCGGTCACTGAGCCTGTCGAAGTGACCATTAGCGGAATTATATTTAAAAGGAAAAATTTATGAAATACTCTATCATGGTGTTAATTTTATTGGCTGTAATCGGTCAATGCGCAGACCCGGTCGCTTTTTCTTTACCAGCAGATGCCAGGTTTATCAATGGCACCGGGCAACTTCCAATTATTGAAGCAGAGTTTTCGGCGCCGGGCATCACATCGCAGGGATATATTGAAGTTGCTGAATCCGCGGGACCGCAAATTTACTTTATTGGATTAAATGCTTCATCAGCAACATTAACCATTCGAAGCAGTTACAAGACTGCTTATAACACACCGCTTGTTCGCATAACATACGCGTTACGCAACACCGCACAGGATATAGTATGCAAATCTGATGAAACAGTTGTTAAACCATGGCAATTTTACATTTCAGATCCAATGCCATTAACCGTAAAGGCAGGCGACATGCTTTACCTGCGCAACTATATCCCGTTGAAAGAAAAGACTCGCATAGGTTGTGGCATAATATCCGGTAGTTTGCAGCGTCCGGATAACCGCTGGCCATATGGTAATGTAATAGATGAAAAAGACCGCACATTGGACGCTGACCTTGAAGCTTCATTTAAACCTACTTCAGACCTGCTACCAGTTCCATTTTTGTTGGCAGGTAACGGAGTTCGTGAAGATTCCCCTTTTGTTGTTGTTATTGGTGATAGTCTTACCTTCCAGTTGCAGAGAGATATGGAAAACGGGTGGTTCGGTCGAAGTTTTCATACCTTACCACATTGCAATCTCGCCATTGGTGGTGATGCTTTAAGTAATGTATTGGATACAAATGGAGAAATTCGTGAAAGATTAAATCAGGTGCGCTTCGCAATATTGCGTCACGCCACTGATATGATTAACTTTTATGGTCATAACGACCTTGGCAATGGCTGTCCGTTAGATACTATGCTAAATTTGGAAATAAAGCTTTGCAGTCGTCCAGAGATAGCTTCCGCGCGTAAATGGCGTGCCACGCTCACACCTTTCACACATAATGCCAAGGGTGTTGATGTGCAAAAATTAACAGAGGCAGACCAAACATCAGATAAAACTTCACCGGTAATCGCGCAGTTTAATAAAGAAATGCGTGATAATTTTGCTAAATATGGATACACAGGAGTCCTTGATTTCGGTGCCGCCATGGCAACAGGTCCCGAGTCGTTATTCTGGAAACCAGGTTTGGCACAGGATGGAACTCATTTTGAAAGAGCAGCAGGTTTTAACGCGGTATGGCCGGAAATCAAAAAAATATTACCGATAATCACATCCGCGCCAAAGGTGGTTAAATGAGTGTGACTTTAATATAAATGCAGCTATTAATTCTGTTGATAAAATAGTTAAATAGGTGACTGTCACTATTTGTTTGTTGCCATTTAATAAATCTCCTTTATACAAAATGACGGTCAGTATTATAAGTTAATTTTAAATATTCAATATTTATTGATGTATACCTTCCCTATATGAGTAGATTTCCCGTGTTGCCTGACTTTATTGATGTTAACTAAATCGAATCATCATGGATGGTAAGGTGATTTCTAAAGGTGATTTCTAAAGATTTTAAATATGTGATAGACATGGTATAATAATTCTTGATGATAATTAATGTTGTTTGTATAATTAATATCCAAATTTAAGTTATATAAATAACGAAATCAGAAATACTCGCGAATATAATTAAACATGAGGCAATAAAGATGTCTATTAATGATACACTTCTTAAACATTATAAGAGTCGTGACAAAAAACCAGGATTATTAGAAATTACAAAGATTATTGAAGAAAAAAGTTTAAATCGTAATGTTGACTCTAATAATGCTATAAAGACATTACTTTCAAACTATGGAAAAGAAACTTTTTCAACAGCACTTAAAAAACTTGCAGAAATAGAATGTAACATTACTGATCTGGCGCCAAAGTATCGTTATCACATTAGCCATTCACTCATGGTATATATACTCGGTACAATGGTTAAAGATAAATTTATTAATATTAATAAGCAGTATTCGCAAGTTACTGACCTCTCATGGACTGTGGCTTCACTCCTTCACGATATTGGCTATCCGGTTCAGATCGCCCATAAATATATTCTCGAAGTATTCTCATCAAGCATCTCACTGCCTGAAATTAATAATAATTCAGGCGAAACAACTCAATTATTCAGAATAGTTCCATATGAATTAGAAATCATGTTAAATGAAGAAAATATTCTTTATAGATTTGATGAAATTTTCCAAGCATGGGGTGTTGGTGAAATCTCAGCAGTAAAACAATATAAAAATATGATTAATTCTGGTAAAATACAACATGGTTTGATTAGTGCAATTCTTGTTATTAATGTTATTGAATCGCTCTACAACAAAAATAACCACTGGAATTCTCATAATTTTAATTCAGAGATAGTCTATGCATGTGCGGCTATTTTTTTGCATAACGTATATTTTGATAAATCCTTACAAGGAGTTAAATTACGTCATGATAAAGCTCCATTAGCTTTTCTACTAATTTTGTGTGATTGTATGCAGGAGTGGGATCGTTTTAGTAAGGACAACGAGAGTAATATACCCGCATCATTATTTGATATTGAAGTAAATAGTAGCGGGGTTACACTTTTTGTTCCTAACGTATTAATAAAAGAAAAAATATATAATGAATGTGCCCAGAGATTGTGTATGGATTGTGTAGAAATTAGGTTAATGAAATAAAGGTCTTTTAAAGGAAATCGGTTAATGTTAGTTATTAAAGGATAATTATTTATGCCACAACTTTGAATAATAGAGGGAGTTAATGAGGATAGTCGTCATGTTTTGTCATCTTCATCTGCTATAATTGGTCGTGCTGATGGTGATATAATAATATCTGATTCTTTTATTTCCAGCCGCCATGCTAAAATAAATGAAATTGATGAAAACTGGTTTATTGAGGATATCGGAAGTAGAAATGGCACTTTTGTAAATGATGAGCGAATCACCTCAGCAGTACAACTAAAGCCAAACGATAAGATACAACTTGGTTCAACCATTCTGCTGTTTGAACAGCACTGTACAAGCAGCACCCCAAGTAAAACGCTACGAAAAAGTCAGTTGCTTGATGGTCGTTCACGAATTATTGGACGCTCTCCTGACTCTGATATTCAGATAAATGAAGCCGTTGTTTCGTTACATCATGCTCAGATATCTTTTGAAAACAATAAAATTGTGCTGACAGATTTGTTTAGCAGTAATGGTACTTTTGTAAACGGTCATAAGATTACTCAAACTGTATTAAAGACAGGCGATAGTATTTGTATAGGTTCTACAGAATATACAATTAGCGAAGATTCGTTTCTGCAAATCGGTACTAAGGAAGCAATACGTCTTGATATTCATAAGGTTTCACATTCGGTATTATTTCGCGGTGAGATGCGGACATTACTTGATAATGTAGAGTTTAGTGTTAAACCAGGAGAATTTGTAGCTGTTGTCGGTGGTAGTGGTACCGGAAAAACATCACTTTTCCGGATAATGACTGGAATGGAATCACCAACCGATGGTAAAGTGCTACTTAATGGAATTGATTATCATACTCAATCTCGCCAATTCGCAGGTCAGGTAGGTTTTGTCCCACAAGATGATATTGTTCATAGTGAATTAACCGTAAAGACTGCACTATATTATGCCGCTAAGTTACGATTACCACCTGATACCACTGATTCTGAATGTGACAATCGTGTAATGTCAGTATTAAAAGATGTAAAACTGGTACATCGAATCGATTCTGATATTAAATTGCTTTCTGGTGGTGAACGGAAACGGGTTAACGTAGCATTAGAACTTTTAACAGAACCAAATCTTTTATTTCTCGATGAGCCTACCAGTGGTCTTGATCCACTTCGTGAAAAACAAATAATGGAGTTAATGAGGCAACTAGCAGGTGAAGGAAGAACTATTCTACTAACAACCCATTCAACATTGAATCTTGATTTATGTGATTTACTACTTATCATGGGTGCTGGAGGACATGTAGTGTATTTCGGACCACCCCGCCAGGCGTTATCACATTTTATGGTGTCTGCATATCATGATATTTATGCAAAATTAGGTGATACTCCACAGGATGCAAGAAAACGAGAAAAATATTATTTAGATTCACCTATTTATAAGAAATATGGTGGTATACGCGATGGAAACAAACATATTGTATCAAAACCATCCATTATGGATGCTGAGACATCGCTTGATCCAGAAGGATGGTTTAGGCAATTTGTATTACTATCTCAACGATATGTTTCAATTTTGATAAAAGATCACATGAATCTTGGTATATTGTTAGCTCAAGCACCTATCCTAGTTGTAATTTTATTATTAGTATTTCCTGAGAATAGTTTTGATTCAGTTCTGAATTCAAACGGTTCAACTCCACTTAGATATGCAAATCCTATTACCTTTTTTATAGCTCTTATTGCTATCTGGTTTGGCACCTCTAACTCAATTCGAGAAATCGTTAAAGAAGTACCTATCACTATCCGCGAACGACTGGCATTTTTACGTCCTACTGCTTATCTTTGTTCTAAATTTGTTGTACTTGCAGGACTTTGTCTATTTCAATGTATTGTCTTAGTCATTGGTGTTGGGTTAAGAATGTCATGGTTTTATATTGATAGTAGTGCTGTGTGGTACATATTCTGGGTAACATTTCTAACATCTTTGGCAGGTTTGAGTTTCGGTCTGACATTGTCTTCAATAGCGCGTTCGTCTGATCAGGCATTGAGTTTAGTTCCATTGGCCCTGGTACCACAAATTGTATTTTCTGGTATATTTTTACCAGAAAATGCTAGTGGTTTAGTAAGTATGATGGCGAAAATACATATATCCTACTGGTCATATGGTGCTTTGGGTAGTATAATTGATATTAATAGTAAAATGGAGTCAATATATGGTTCAGCATTTACAGAAATTAAATGTTTTTCTGGGAATATAAGTTACAAAGTAATGATGTTATTTTTACTTTTTATTATAGTCACAGGAATATCGATGTATGTTGTAAATATGAAACGCAAACATTAAAAGAAATAGGAGACAATACGATAATGGAAAACCGAATGCTTAATAATCAATACAAATTAGAGTCCGAGATTGGCCGTGGCGGTATAGGCGTGGTGTATCGCGCCACTGATACTAAACTTAATCGCACGGTAGCTATTAAAATATTACCATCTGAGTTTGTTCACAATACTGAATTTTTTGCACGTTTTAAAAGTGAAATCCTGAATACGTCAATATTGAGGCATCAAAATATAGTATCAGTATATGATGTTGGGATAGATGGTGAAACAAACTTTTATGTCATGCAGTATGTTGAAGGTCAAGATTTAAGGGCTTATATGAATCAACATGGCAGACTATCCATTACGGAAACCTGTAAAATCTTGGAGAAAATTGCTTCAGCTTTGGATTATGCGCATTCAAATGGAATTATTCATCGTGATATCAAGCCGGAAAACATTCTTATTGACAACAATGGTGTTCCAAGTCTAACAGACTTCGGTATTGCACGTTTGATGGAAGGCACCCGCATAACCATGGGGATTGTCGGTTCCCCTGAATATATGTCGCCAGAACAAGGAAGAGGTGAAAATGTTTGTGGACGTTCTGATCAATATTCATTGGCAATTATTGCTTATGAAATGCTTACAAGCACTACGCCATTCCGATCATCCACGGCACAACCGTGGGTAGTAATTACCAAGCATATTAACGAGTCACCGGCGGACCCACGTACTATAGTTCCTACACTTGCGAAAAATAGTACTGAAGCAATTATGAAAGGTCTTACCAAAAATATCGGTCAACGCTATCCCTCCTGTGTGCGATTAGTAGAAGCAATGAAGACAACTGTTGTTAATGGAAGCCAAGTAAATAAATCTCCTACACTTGTGTTTAATAATAATGAAACAACTGTTAAAGGAAATTCCAGGGTTTATGAACAACGTGATCCATCCTTATCACTATTAACAAAAAAAATAGAACAGAGTGATGCTGCTATAAATATCGGTGCTTCTGTAAAAAAACGCCTTTCAGTTAAGTCAGTTGTAATAATTAGTATATCTTGTTTATTCTGTATGATTATTATTTTTGCTGTAGGTAATAAGAAAAAGCCATCGATTCTTGATACTCCATCTACTAATATTCCACCTCAAACTACTATACCTTCCGGTAATAGTGAAAATAATCGTACTCCAACTGTGGTAACACCTAAAACAACAGCTATCCCTAGCAATAGTGATAATAATCCTAATACAACTGTGGTTACATCTTCCGTAGAAAGAAACTTAATCAGACTAAAAACTAACCCTATAGATGGTGAAGAGATGATATTAATCCCATCTGGAGAGTTTTTAATGGGTAGTACAGACAATGAATATGATGAAAAGCCACAACACAAGGTCTATCTTGATAGTTATTACATATATAAGTATGAAGTGACTGTTGCGCAATATCGTAAATTCTGTATAGCAAAAGGAATGGAAATGCCGACTGAACCTGATTGGAAATGGCAAGACAATCATCCAATAGTGAATGTCAGTTGGTACGACGCAAAGCAATACGCTATTTGGGCTGGTGTGACGATACCCACCGAGGCACAATGGGAGAAAGCTGCGAGAGGAATTGATGGTAAGATATATCCATGGAGGAACACATATGATGCTAATAATTTACAGTGTTCTAAAATAGAAAAAAGTGATGCAAAGCAAACCGTACCAGTGGGTAGTTATCCTATTGGTGCCAGTTCATATGGAGTTATGGATATGTCGGGAAATGCGATTGAATGGTGTTCTGATTGGTATGATGATGAATATTATAAAACATCACCAATGATGAATCCAACCGGACCAGCATCAGGTAGTACAAAGGTAATTCGCGGAGGTAGTTGGAACTACTTTTCTCCAAACAGTTTTCGTACTTTCGGCCGGTACTTTTACAATCCAACGTATAAATTCAATGATGACAACGGATTTCGTTGCGTAGCATCTTCACCATGATTGTAATATAATTTATCCTTTACTCATTTTTCGTTAGTAGATATATCCATGGAAATCAATACAGACAATAATGAAATAGCAATATTATCAAAGGAATATTATCTATGGAAAACCGAATGCTTAATAATCGATACAAATTAGAGTCCGAGATTGGCCGTGGCGGTATGGGCGTGGTGTATCACGCCACTGATACTAAACTTAATCGCACGGTAGCTATTAAAATATTACCATCTGAGTTTGTTCACAATACTGAATTTTTTGCACGTTTTAAAAGTGAAATCCTGAATACGTCAATATTGAGGCATCAAAATATAGTATCAGTATATGATGTTGGGATAGATGGTGAAACAAACTTTTATGTCATGCAGTATGTTGAAGGTCAAGATTTAAGGGCTTATATGAATCAACATGGCAGACTATCCATTACGGAAACCTGTAAAATCTTGGAGAAAATTGCTTCAGCTTTGGATTATGCGCATTCAAATGGAATTATTCATCGTGATATCAAGCCGGAAAACATTCTTATTGACAATAATGGTGTTTCAAGTTTGACTGACTTCGGTATTGCACGTTTGATGGAAGGTACTCGTATAACGATGGGGATTGTCGGCTCCCCTGAATACATGTCGCCAGAACAAGGCAGAGATGAGGCTGTTTGCGGACGTTCAGATCAATATTCATTAGCAATCATTGCTTATGAAATGCTAACTGGCACTACGCCATTTCGTTCATCAACAGCACAACCATGGGTGGTTATTACAAAACATATTAACGAGCCACCGGTAGACCCGCGCACTATTACTCCTACACTTGCGAAAAATAGTGCTGAAGCAATTATGAAAGGTCTTGCTAAAAGTATTGGCCAACGTTATCCATCCTGTACGCGATTAGTAGAGGCTATTAAGTCAAATGCAGTTAATGCAAGTCATACAAATGAATCTCTTACCCAACCTTGTATTATCACTCCCACACTTGTGTTTAATAGAGTTGAAACTGTAGTAAAAGGTCTCACTAAGGTTTTAGAGCATAATGAATTATCTTTACCAAAATTAACAGAGAAAATAGAACGGAATGATGCTGCTATAACTATCGGTACTCCTGTAAAACATCGCCTTTCAATTAAGTCCAAGGTGATAATTAGTGTTTCTTTCATATTATGCATGATTATTATTTTTGCTGTAGGTAGTAAGAGCAAATCTTCCATTCCAGAGAATAATACAAATATTCCTTCGAATACAGAAGTCACTCCTTCAACAGTCACTCCATCAACTACTGTTTCTCCCAGTAACAATGTGACGACTCCAATAGATATTGCTCCCAGCAATAGAAATAATAATCTCACTACAACTGTGGGTACAACTAAAACATCAATTTCTCCTAATAATACTAATACTAATACTAATACAGATACAAAAAGTGATATTAATACTAATAAAACAATATCGTCACCTTCAACAATTGTCTATAACGGTACATTGAAAACTAACCCTAAGGCTGTTGAGATGGTGCTAATTCCCGCAGGTGAATTCTTGATGGGTAGCACTGACGCTGACAAACTCGCCTTTGCCAATGAGAAGCCGCAACACCGAGTTTATCTTGATGCTTACTATATATATAAAACCGAGGTAACAGTGGAACAGTACCGGATTTTTTGTACTGCGACAAACCGAGTAATGCCAAAAGAACCTTCTTGGGGATGGCAGGAAAATCATCCTATTGTGAATGTTACCTGGAATGACGCAAAAGCATATGCTGACTGGGCAGGTGCGATGTTGCCAACAGAAGCACAGTGGGAGAAGGCCGCACGTGGTATAGATGGACGTATTTATCCATGGGGTAACGAGTGGGATAATAATAAGGTTCAATGCTCTAAAGTAAGTTGGGGTGATGCTAATAAACCTGCGTTGGTTGGTAGTTTTCCTGCTGGTGCGAGTTGTTATGGAGTGCTGGACATGTCTGGCAATGTA
>CAZNLA010000187.1:0-9932 GCA_964573385.1 uncultured bacterium | reverse complement strand
ACACTCTTTCCCTACACGACGCTCTTCCGATTGTTGTGGTTGCTCCCCTGCATCCACTGTTCGCCACCATTTGGCGCGGTTACTGTTAATGTCGGCATGGCAGATATGGTAAAATTAGTTGCACTCTGAGAAGTGATAGTTGCGTCACCCAAAGCAGTAATCTTAACCCTATAATCTGTTCCCAATGTCTGGGTTGTCGGTATTGTCCAACTATATGTGCCGTTATTAACCGCGTTAGCAGATATTGTACTTTCCAAAACCCCGGCTTTAAATAATTCAATTTTCAAATCACCGGGGGTACCAAACGACTTCCATGAAATAGTATGGGTGCTACCCTGTTGCCAATTCTGACCACCCATAGGACTGGTGAGAATCAATGAATTTTGGGCAACCGCGCCACCTCTGCCAATATAGAAATTATTTTGGCTGGACGCGTTTACTGTTGGGTTAACGATATTACTTACCCTTACCTTATAGTCACCACCAGCAATCTGCGTCGGAGAAATTGTCCATTTATAAGTCCCGCTATTCGATGTACTGTTGGCAATTACAGTGTTAAGAATACCACCTTTTAATAATTCAATTTTAACATTGCCGGTAAATCCGGCTTTCCAGGTAATATTATGTAAACTACCCGGCGTCCATTGTTCGCCACCATTTGGAGATGTTAAAGAGACTGTTGCGTTTGACTTACCAATAGCAATATTACCAACATATATGGTCCCATCTTTGGCAATGGCAGGACAGGAGTTTGTTAATATTTGGACTTTAAATACCCATCTGCTGGTACCATCTGCCTTAATCGAATTTACAACACCATCAGTACTGTAAACATATGTATTGCTATCGGCATCGACTGCCACACTATTGATAATTGGACCACCGGTAATGAATTCCCATTTTTTTGAACCATCCGGTTTCAGGGCGTAAAGTTTTTTATCAGAAGAACCTATGTAGATGGTGCCATCAGTACCAATACACGCACTGGAATCAACCTCAGCACCGGTGGCAAATTGCCATTTCACCTTGCCATCTGTCGGATTAAGGGCATAAATATTTTTATCTCTTGAACCTACATAAATAGTGCCGTCGGAGCCAACCGCCGGGATAGAATTAACCATACCACCAGTGGTGAATGACCATTTTTCAGAGCCATCAGATGTGTTATAAGCGTATACTTTATTATCCTGAGAACCGACATAAATAACACTGCCATCAGTACTTAAAGCCGGACTGGATGCAACCTTGCCACCAGTGACCGCGGCCCATTTTTGTGTTCCATCCGGTTTTACCGCATAAAAAGATTTATCATCACATCCAACATAAATGGTGCCATCCGGCCCAACAAGTGGACTGGAATTAACTTCGCCCTTGGTTTTAAATTTCCATTTTACACTGAGTAAGTGGTCTGTAAGGGCATACAATACATCAACACCAACGTATATGGTGCCGTCTTTGGCAATTGCCGGACCGGATACAACCTGGGTATTAGTATATGAACCCCAGAAATAATCATCTATGCCTGTATCCGGATTATAACCATGAATATTCATCAATTCACATCCGCAATACATGGTATCATCAGCACCAATAGCCGGACTTGAATCAAAACGATGTGAATTATAATCGACCCATTTAACAAATGGCTGGTCAAAACCTACATATTTGCTACGACCGGTCCTTTGTGCATCGCCACCACGCATTGGCCATGGTGAATCCGCTAATTGTGCTATTGTTTGTGACAGCATAAGTACTATCAACGCCAGAACAAGAATTACTTTTCGCATATTATGTCTCCTAGTGTAGCTAATCCACACATACATTATAAGATTCAACAGAAATATTCTTTAATAAAATATATCTCCACAACCTTACATTGTGTTATTATACACTTGATAACAACGGTGTCAATGAGAAAATCAAGTATTTTTAAAAAAAAATCAAAATAATAATAAATTATAATCATCATTGTCACAAACTGAAATACGACAGTAAAATGAAATAGTTTCATTATGAAAAACAATTGTATTAATTACATGACTTTTTCTCTCGCTCATCAATCTGACAAATTGGTCGGATCGGTCGGATTTAAGAGGCTTTTTTTACAAAACCTGCCTGAATTGTAGGGAATGCCGTCCCCGGCATTCCGTTAATAGAGAGTTTCTATCTCAAAGAGGAATGCCGGGGACGGCATTCCGTACAGAAAATAGATAATTTCATCAGGCGATTACATCAACGTTTTTACCCCGGTAATCTCTTTCAGATCCGGGTATTGGGCAGCCATATGGGTGAACTTCACAAAAGGTATTTTTTGGTCAGTTTGATAGGCTAATTCCACCGCGTTAACCACCGCTTTGCCATTTGGATGGTTATTAAAAAATGAGTATCTGCGGTTTTGTGGATCGCCGTATTTCCCCAGCAAATCAGCAATTTCGGTTATTTCATCCGGACTATACAGATAATCGTATTTGCTCATACCGGCATCTTTGGCATGCCACTGTTCGTGGTTTCTGCCATGCAGTCGCCAGTATTCAAATTTGCCGGTGCTGACTTCGTCAAAATTATTAAAATATGACTCGTCAATACGTGCAAGGGTGGCACCATAACGCGACAACAGGTCATAAGTCTGGTTAATCCGCCAACTTTGGTGACGGATTTCGACAGCAAGCGGATATGACTTAAAATATTCCAGAGTCTGTCGCAAGGTGTTAAAATTGCCGGTATTCATCTGAAAAAATTCCGGATATTGGATTAACAGTGCCGGGCACCGACCATTTTCCATTAATATATCCAACGGCGCACGGGCAATTTGCACATCTTCCGGCGATATCTGCGGAGACGATTTTTGTGTTTTTTGATACATTGCCGGGTGTGTGAACTTGTTATACAGTTTCACCGCAAACTGAAAATCCGCCGGGGTGCGTTCTACCCAACTTTTCGCCATATCAACATTTAATGTTCGGTAAAATGACGAATTTACCTCAACGGCATTAAACCTTTCAGCATAATACCGCAACTCATCACCAGACCATTTCGGTGGGTAAAATACCCCTTTCCATTTGCCGTAACCAGTGGGGTATGACCACCCGGATGTACCTATGTAAATTGTATTGTTCAATATTTTCCCGCGTCTATTATGCCAATTAATGCCAGCAACGCACCCCAATGATAAAATGGATCACTGCTGCCGACATCACAACCAAGACCCGTGTCACCATTATAATTTTCATGAATATGGCGCTTTGTCGTCCATTCCGGTAAAAGTAAAGCCTTGGATTTTTCCACCATTTCCCGGGTTTCTTCCGGCAAATCATACTTGCGCAGTCCCAAATATACCAGATAATTCATCGGTGCCCAAATACGTCCCCGCCAATATTCCTGGTCGGGGTATGCCGGGTCATTACGGGCAATTGATGGCATTATCCAATCGCCATAAAACTCTTCCGGGTTCATAAAATGTTCTTTCATCATCCGTTCTGCCTGCTGCTTTGTCGCAATGCCGGCAATTAACGGGTAAAAATTAGTGGGTGACAAGCGATGGCTCCACTCGCCGGTATCAGTTCGCTTATTCAGGTAAATGCCGGTCTCTTCATGCCATAATTTTTGCGTTGCCGCCGTGAATTGCTTTGCCCGTTCTTTCAGTTCAGCTACTTCCGGTTTACCAAGAATCTCTGCCATATCTGCCAGTTCGTTGCAATCCGCCACATACAAACCCATCAACCCGACATCCGCCAGTTCCAGCATATTAGTTTCTGCGTTAAATGGTACGCCATCATACATTGGCGAGTTATCCAGTCCAGACTCAAAAGCGGCACATTGCCAGGTATGCTGATTTATTTCGTGGTAACTGCCATATTTAATTTCAAATGGATGCGAACCGAAACAGAGATAATCTTCCGCGGTTTTACGGTTTTTCGGCCACCATCGATTCCAGGTAAGCAAATCATCATAAACCTCTTCCAGCAACCATTTATCGTCGAACTTACGATACAAATCCATGATTACAATCGACCCAACCGGCGGTTGCGACCTATCCCAGGAATCGGCGGTGGACGCGGTGAAGTTGGGCACAAATCCGCACGATTTCACTGCACGGGTGATTTCCACCGCATTGGCATAGGCAAGTTCTTTTGACCCGGCGCCAAACATCATACCGGCGAAATATGTATCCCAGTCAAACAACACATAGCCACCCCAACTGACACACCAATTGCGACTGACAGGACTGACAACTCTGTCCTTCGACGGTTCATAAATAGTATCCCAGGCCACAGATGTTTTCATCATATGGTAAAATTCACTTAACTCGCCATACCTTGCAGCCTCATCTGCTGATTTCTGCCGGGCAGCGATTATTTTTTCTTTAATATCTGCCAATGACAGTTTATCGCCGATTGATATACCAACTTCATCCATCAATGGCAATGCCAGGTACGGCGCGCTTGCCCACACCTGCGGGTTATCCACAGTGGCGCATGTGGCATGCAGGGATAGCATCTTGTTAGCATTTTCCCATGTCAGGGTATCGCCTTCGCGGCCAATCTTCCCCTCTTTTCCCCAGGAAATGCCATTTTCAACAATCAACAATGGTACAGTATATGCATGTGGTTTTATCATTGTGAAAAGCGCCAGCATCTTTTCACCGCACGCTGCTGTCTCAATCTGTACCGTAAAACCTTCCCATGTCAGTTCCATTGATGTATATGCGCCATCATAAGAATGGTCCAGGTGCTTAACCCATGGCCCCCCCTGCGAACGTTCCTCGTGCAAAAACTCGCGTTGGTGATAACGCGAAGTCATACTTTTTAAACCGAAAACGACTGTAAAACCGTCCGGTAATAATGAATGCCAGGTGACAGAATTAGCATGCCAGGTGTTCCACCCGGTAGCCAATTCTTTCTGCATCAGGTCATATTTAGTCATGTTTTTTTCCTTTTATGGGATTATTTTGCAATCAGATAATATCTTTTTAACACATTCATGAACCGTTAAATCCGGATTATTTTTATAATAGCTAAACTTTTTATATTCAATTATATTGTCATTTTTACCAACATGATCATTTCTGATTTTCTCAGCACGCGTTATCGCAGATAACACCTCCGGGAAGGTAATATCATCCAATAAATCCCTGATAACTTTTTCTGATTTATAATTTTCTAAAACAGAAAACTTCCTTTTAAATGCAATGTCAATAAACTTAATATATTCTTTTCGGTGTTGCATAGAAGAATAACAATCTATCTTATGTAGAATCAACCATAATTCAAATGTGAAATTACTATAACCTAATTTACATAAAATATCCGGTCTTAAACTCCTGACATTTTTAATATCGTCTAACAACCTTCTAAATAACTCAATATGCATATCTTCATTTGATTCATAATCACAGATATGGAATAATTCAATGGGATAAAATAATGATATCGATTTTGCTCTTTTCAATATTGACTTTTCAACTTTTATATCAAACTTTACCGTAAAGATATTATTTTCACTGCGATTAATAAGGTATTGTAATCTTTCAAAATACCATTTTTCTGTTTCCCCTTCTACCGAAAAATAGTATTTTCTGGTTAATTTTTTATAATTTACATTATCCATGTTTATTCTCATTATCATGCATAGCTTTGATAATAATATCAGAAAAATCAATATCTCTTATTGCGCCATACTGATTAATAAAATAATTTTTCATGTAATCAGCGCTGTTTCTTACACCATTTTCACCGGATGTCCCAAAATCAGACAGAGAGTAATGAGTACTATAACCGGTTTCTTCATCTCTTTCAACAAATTTAATTTCATCACGTCTGAATACATTTCTGTTTAAAAAAATTGGGTTATGAGTGTTAAAAATCAATTGTGCGCCATTAACATTTATTTCATCATTATGGAAAACATTAATAATACTCATCAGGGCCATTGGATGAATAGATGCGTCAAATTCATCGATAACAATTGTACCACCATTTTTTAAACAATTTAATATTAGTGGATAAATATTAATGAAACGTAATGTACCATACGACTCAAACAGTTTAGCTGGAACAACGACTGACAGATTATCAGATTTTCTGGTTATTATCGACATACATTCAGGTTTTTCAGACTTTTCGCTCTTTACATACCCTATATTTTCGCCACCAATACCGAATCCTTTAGAAGCATTTTGAATATCTGAATCTATAAATACCTTTTCCTGTGTTGAATCAGGCAGTTTTGGAACAGTTTTTAAACTGTCTGCTGTGTAAATAATAGTAAATAATTTTGTAAACCACTCTATTATACAATCAACCATTTCAGAACTGTATAAGACTTTAAAGTATGTTGTTAAAAATAATTCATTATCTTTTACATTACCTGCCATATTTGCGCTAACTTTCTGATCAAATCCTGCATTTTGCCATTTCGCATCAACATTGCTTACTGATATCTTTTCTTTTCTTTCAAAGATTTTTTTACTATTTACAATTAAAGATTCATAAACAATTTTTTTATTAAAATCGGTATCTGCAAAACAACCAATTTCGATTGATAAACTGTATTCGACAAGTAAACTATTATGGAGAAACTTAATAGACATTATAACCGGAACATTCTCGGTGTTATTAATATTTGGGATAAACTCCAACTTTTTTAATGCAGGATTTGTTGATGATTTACTTTTGTCAATTTCTATATTCCCATTAACAACGATATCTCTTAATAATTCCATCGCACTAATAATATTGGTTTTTCCAGCGGCATTTGGCCCATATATTACTGCGGATGATAAACTTTTAAAGATATTTTTACCGGATTTTTTTGTTAATATACTATATGGGATATCTTTTATTTTCGGTGCTGGTACCATACTGAATACCATTTCGTCTTTAAATGACTTGAAGTTCGATACTTTAAATTCTAATAACATGTTGTGTTTTACCTGTAATATTTATTTAAATTTGCAATATTTTTGCAAAATCAATTAGATTATTGCAATAAAACTGACAGCTGTCAATAGTTATTTTGCAAAAATTTTGCAAATTTAAATTACTCTTTCACCCAATGCCCCGGCAGCACTTCCTTCAATTCGCCAGCAGATAAAAACTCCGGCTTTTTCTCTATTTCAGGCAGTTTTTCTGCAGGGTTCATTGATGGCATAGATGATAATAATGCCTGGGTGTATGGGTGCAAAGGATTATTCCACAACTCTTCTGTGGCAGCTAATTCCACTATCCTGCCGCGATACATTACGGCTACGCGACTGCATATATGGCGCACCACATGCAGGTTATGACCTATGAATAAATAAGTTAATTGGTTTGATTCGCGCAGTTCGGCCAACAGGTTTAATATTTGCGCTTGTACAGACAGGTCAAGTGCAGATACCGGTTCATCCAGAATGACTAATTCAGGTTTTAACGCCAAAGCGCGGGCAATAGCTATTCGTTGACGCTGACCGCCACTGAAAGCATGGGGGTATCTGCGAATATAATCGGCGTTTAAACCGACTTTTACCAATAATTCCGCCGCTATCTGTATCGCATCATGGTAATTGGCTGTTTTTTGAACAATTAATGGTTCTGCGATTATCTCTCCAACTGTCATACGCGGACTTAATGAGGCGTAAGGGTCCTGAAAAACCATTTGTATATGCCGACGAAATGGCGCTAATTCTTTGGGGGGCAGGGTCGCGAGATTTACCTTTTCACCAATATCAAACCATATTTCACCGGATGTTGGCGGGTAAATGCGGGAAATAGTGCGGGCAACAGTAGTTTTCCCACATCCGCTTTCGCCGACTAACCCCAACGATTCTCCCGGGAATAATTGAAAATCCACACCATCAACCGCGCGAATTTCATCAGTAACTTTGCTCCAAAAACCACTGCGAACCGGGAAATATTTGCATAGTTTTTTTACTTCCATCAGTGGGTTAATCATGGTTCGTACCCTTTTCGCGCAGCAGACATTCTACCCAACCATCACCGGTAATTACCGCTGCGGGAATGCCGTTAATATCGCATCTACCTGTTATAGCCTCATCACAACGGTTAAAAAACGGGCAACCGGGTATCACAGCGTCATGCTCCGGTAATGTGCCACGAATAGTTGGCAATACGCTACCGGCAGGGGTAATGCCCGGCATCGATTTCAGCAATCCTATTGTATATGGGTGTTTTGGGGATAACAGCAATTTATCAGCACTGGCAAACTCCACAATTCTACCCAGATACATAACCGCGATATAATCTGCCATTTGTGTAGCAACCCCAAGGTCATGGGTTATCAGCAAAATTGCCATTCCCAACTTTTCCTGTACATCTTTTAATAACCGTATTACCCCTGCCTGTATAGTTACATCAAGGGCGGTGGTTGGTTCGTCAGCAATCAATAATGCCGGGTTATTCATCATCGCCATGGCAATCATCACCCGTTGGCGCAATCCACCACTCATTTCATGCGGGTATTGTTTATATCTTTTTTCCGCGTTATCTATGCCAACCAGTGACATTACTTCCAATGCTCTGGTTTTTGCTTTTTTCTTCGACATGCCATGTATACTGCCCGCTTCCATTATCTGACTGCCAATAGTATGTAATGGAGAAAGCGATGACATCGGTTCCTGAAAAATCATAGAGATACTTCTGCCACGCAAATTATTTAGCTCCGGTGATTCCGGTTTAAAAGCAGATATCTTGATATTATCACTATCGGTTCTGTATGTTATTGACCCATCAATTATCTCACCGGCGGGTTCTACCAGTCGCATAATCGCCAGGGATAACGCGCTTTTACCACACCCGCTTTCACCCACGATAGCGACAGTTTTACCGGCAGGAATTCGCAAATTAACGCCATTAACCGCCCGCGTTACTCCCTCAATAGTGCGGTAATGCACATGTAAATTTTCTATTGTTAAGATATTGTTCATTATATATCAAAGGGGAAACAGATATTGTTACGATTTTTATGTCTTATGATAATACTTTTGCACCAGATACCGTTGTTCTTTCATAATCCTGTTCATTGAAACCGGTCTGGTTAACGCCAGTATAACTTCTTGCTTGTCAAAACGATATACAGTACCTTCAATTTCTGTTGATTCATGGTCAGCAAATGTAATGGTCGCGTGGATTACTGAACCATGAACAAGATTTGCCGCAGGTATGCCACTGCCAACGATGCGTATTCCGCGTTCGCTGATTTCTGTTACTTCTGTTGAACCATTTAATGCGCGAATCCGGGGACGGTCACTGGCAGGATACCGCAAACGGAAATACGCGCGTTGGTCACGGCCACTATAACGTAGTGCCTCCCGTGATACCGGTTTGGTAAAACGTATCGCAATACCATCCCGGTCGCGACGATAAATGGCACCTTCCAGTGGGTATGATCGCCCGGTGGGGAAACGCATGGTGATGGCTATGACATGACCCAACGGGAAAATATCCGGGGTGCGACAGGCGAATTTCATCCCGCCCTCAGATAAATCTATTACAGCAAATTCTGCCGTAGTGATTTTCACATTCGGACGTTCCGCGCTATCAGGATAGCGGATTCTAATCAATCTTCTTTTATTTTGATTAACTGAACCTAACATAGCTTCGAATTAATTATATCCTATTTACCTGTCTTTATGCCATATTTAATTAAGTCATTTAAAAATTATAACTTAAAATTTGATATAACTTTCGCTGTAAAAGATAAATATGCATGAAATTGGTTGCTTCAACAAGCTCTGTGACTGGTAGAAATCATGGTCATTTCAACAAGTTCAGTGACCTTTATGATAATCTTAATCTAAAATTCTGACATTTTTTGTACGGATATGGTTGCTAACGACTTATAATACTATCAGGACTTTCGCTTTTTTGCAGAAATCTGAAAGAAATTGGTCGCTTCGACAGGCTCAGCGACCGGTCACTGAGCCTGTCGAAGTG
>CAZNLA010000186.1:0-9949 GCA_964573385.1 uncultured bacterium | reverse complement strand
TTACTTCAGTTTCATACAAGGTCACAAAAGCTAACCTTTATTCGTGCTGTACCCGTGCCTGAAATATAAAAAGCTGATGGATCTGAATAGTTATTTGAACAGTTGTAATTTTTGCAGATACTATTTTACAATAATTTAACAGGACATTTTAAAATATACCAATTTAGGGAAACGATTCCCTATATTTTGTGTCATAAAAAAAGGGGAATAAATATAATGGTAAATAACTTTATAAATCTGTTAATACCGGTTGTTATTTTTTGCGTTTTCCCGGCATTTGCTGCGGAGGTGGGAATGATAAAAGGTCTTTTTGATATCCGTGAAAATAAGTTGTCATATTACAATGATGACTGGGGAATGATGGCGGAGTCCGGACGTGGTTGGGTATCAATGAAGGTTGGTGATGCTGAATATTTACAGACCGGAAAAGATTTTGGCGGGATAGTAGTAAAAAAAGGCGAGAAGTTTATCACAAATTTCCCGGATTTAAACAATATTTCCCACGATAATCAGATAGGACGCAATGGTCATGTGGCGGACGGCATAAACATGATAAAGATATCGCCGTTATGGACCCGCAATGAGTTTGAAATGTATTTCGGCGCAAATGATAAAGAAGACCAAAAATTATGTTTATTCTTGAATGACGCGATTGTCGGTATCAGATTGGGGCAGGATAATAACCGTCCGTGGATGCAGCAGAATATTACAAAGTCAAGAAAGCAGACTATTAAATCGCGCGAAGCGGTAATTATGCATGAAAACGGCTCATCTATTATAGTTAGATCTATAAAATCAGCCGGGAAAGGTAGCAAGGGTGAAGACTTGCCGGCACCGGAGTTTGAGGCAGGGGTAATAAAAGACCCGGCAGGTAATGACCGGCTTGCTTTGATATTCACCTGTAAGGGGTTTGCCGCTAACAGTTACCAGTTTATAATTGATAATGAATGCCGGGTGGAAAATTTTGTATTTAAACCTTCATTTGATGTTAAAAGTTCGGATGACGGGCCCACTAATGATTTTGCCGGACCGGTAATGGGCGTTAAAAATCCTATTTACACAAAAGATAGCAAACTTGATTTCGGTATAAAGTTTAATTGGATGTCAAATAAAAATTTTAATGGTTACGCGGAGTTAGAGGTTATTCACAGTCTGGGGAAACCGCACTTTTACCAGAAAGTTGAAATAAAAGACGCTAAACCGACGGACGGCGTGATTAAAGTTAAGTTTGACCCGAAGTTCAGCATGCCCGGAGTAAGTGAAGTATGGGGTAGATTAGTTGGCGATGATGGCAGGCTGTTATGGGTAGAACGCTATCGTATGGGGTATAAATTAAACAACTATGCACCGACAATATTAGTACAACCGGATATGAAAAAGTTTTGGGATGACACCCTTACAGAGATGCGGGAAATTCCGTTGGACCCAATTACTGAAAGAGTTAAGCTGTATGAGGACCATCCGAAATTTGAAATATATGATGTCACATTTAACACATGGGATAAAAAACGTATTCACGCTATGATGTTTGTGCCAAAAGATGCAAAAAAGCCGTTGCCAGCAATAGTGACTGCACACCCAGGTGCAACCGGGTTTAATATAAATAAACGTGCTGACGGCGTATACGGGTCTGAATTACGGCAAAATCCGCAGTTTGTCACCATTATGCCATTGATTCGCGGTCACGCACCAGATGCCGCAGATATACCGTTTAATAACCCGTGGTGGGGACCATTAGAAAGCCGTGATGCGTATGTGGCACGGTCATGGTATAGCACTATGACCCGCACCATTGATTATCTGGCAGCCCGTACTGATCTGGTAGATATGAATAGAATTGTAGCGTCTGGCGGTAGTCAGGGTGGGGCATTGGCACTGGTCACCGCCGCACTGGACCACCGTGTTGCAGTATGTCTGGCGGATTGCCCGGCAAATTGTCAACCGCAGGAGATAATGGAAAACTATTCGTCATTCGGGCCATCGCGCGGGTTAGTGCCACCCGGGCAGACACTGCAGGATTTAGAAAAGATGCTGAGTTACTATAACCCGGTTAATTTTTGCCCATGGATTACCTGCCCAACCTATGTCGGCAGCAATATCGGCGACCTGACAGTGCATTCAATGGGACCATTAGCGGCATATAAAAACCTGACCGCGCTTAAAGATGACCAGAAAGATTTTTACCCCGGATTTACCCATGCCCATGGTTCCGGACCGGGATTAGGGGTGAAAACAAAAGAGATTTATCAGAAGATGACGGAATGATTTTTAATTCCGAATTATTAATTACGAATTACGAATTAGGGATTAGGCTGTTAGTAACGAAATCGGTATAAAAAAGTCAGGATTATTGTGATGGTCACTTCGACAGGCTCAGTGACCGGTAGAAATAACGGTCACTGAGCCTGTCGAAGTGACCATTCTGAACACCGAAAACTGAAAACTTGTGGAATCTGGTAGTGAGAAATGATATGAAAATTAATATGTTGATGTTAATATTTTTTCTGCTGGTAATGTGTTTTCCTTTCAAAGGAATAGCGGGTGATCCGCCACCTTACCGGTATGGTGACGCATGGTGGGAAGAATATTTGCAGGATAAGAATACTGCTTTGTTACTGCATTTTGGCAAGCCTTCAGTAGTTGAAAAGATAGAAAAAAAGGTTATAGACGAGGATAATGAGAATGACCTGGCGGATACAGATATTCAGGAACCTGTTGACGACAGTAATGTTCCGGCAGATACGGTACTTGATTACAGTATTAACCGCCGGGTTTTAAAATTATCTGCCGGAACGAAAATTATTAAAGATGGTAGGTTTGGCGAAGGGATGTCATTTGATGGGACAGGCAGTTTATTTGTTGACAAAGTGGCAGTGGGTCCGGTTGAATGCTGGTTTAAAATAAATGAATTTCCGAAAATATCAGCATGTATTTTTGCTTTAGGAAAAGATGAAGCCAGATTGATGCTGAATGCTGACGGTAGACTTGAATTGATATTGAAAAAGCCACATGGCATACCTGACGTAAGGCTAGCACCAGAAGTTATTGCTGATATTATGGCAAAAAACGCAACGATTATAACTGAAAAACCAATTAAAATCGGGGTATGGAATCATGTGATTGTTTACAATAAAATTCACGTGGTTCAGGGGGCAGGTTCACCTTTTGACGCGACCATAAAACTTAACGGGTATGATGTCGCGAATTACTTGAGCGAAAATAATAACGGATATCAATTCATGGGAAGAATTACCACCAGTTTAATGTTGGGAAATAATGCAACAAAAAATCTGGGATTTGTTGGTGTAATTGATGAAGTGCGGATGAGTGACGCGGACAGAAATTATTATGAAAAACCGGAAATACCATGGCGTGAAATAACACCGAAAAGAAATCTGCAGTTCAATAAACCATATTTCAGAAATGACGGAACTATATTCCATGCGTCGTTTGATAAAGGCACAAGTTATGAGATAGGTTCTGCCGGCAATAATGATATAAAGGCCGATTTGAAAGATAAAAAGTTTGTGGATATACTGGTGGATGGCATTCGTGGTAAAGCTATTCAGGCCGATCCGGTAATAGGGTTTCCACAGTTGGCAAATGATAAGATGAATGCTGTGACAGGTTCTTTGGAGTTCTGGTTACGACCTTTCAACTGGGATGACTGTACCGGATACTGGCAACACAGTCCACCTAAAACAAAAGATTTGTCGGTGGTGCGGTTTTACGGCAAAGACGCACAGGACGGAAAAATAAAACAATATTTATCAGTAACTGCACCACGCGCATTTAATAATGAAAGAAACCGGGTACCAATGGATCCCGGGCATTGGCAGCATTTCACCTTTACATGGGGTAATCGTACAGACGGCAAAGCTTCACTATTCATTAATGGACAATATTATGCCGGTGTGCCGTATTCTGATGAATTGGTAAAAAGAATTACCCCGCAATACATCGAGTTTGGTATAACAGATAAAATTACCGTTAAGCGCGATGAAAAACCTATTGTTGAAATTGATGAAGTTGTTGGTTATAACTACGCATTGGCAAAGGATGAGGTGGAACAAGCCGATAAAAGATGGAAAGGTGATATTGAACCAATAAAATTATTCAATGATAATTTCTCTTTCAAATGGTCATTGCAACGCATGGAATATACCATTTCACCAATGCTGCAGGAAGGTGTTACCCCGTTGTCAGCAACAGCGAAGTTAGTTGACACTACAGGTAAAACAATTGCCGGACCGGTAATCACAGATACATTGAAAGATAATAAATTTTATCTATTACTGAGCGATGGTAAAAATATTCCATATGGAAAATATAAGCTGATATTTAATGTCGTTGATGATAAAGGTAAAACAGTTATCGATGGCAACCGGGAATGGAATTATGAAGAAGAACCCTGGCGAAACTTTAAAGGTGGAATAGTCGATAAAGTTCCATCACCATGGACGCCTATTGTCGCTGACAAAACATCTGTTGCCACCAGAATGACGACATATAAATTAGGTGTTGATGGCTTGCTGGCACAAATTATGGCAGATGGTGTTAATATTCTTGCCGCACCATTTAAAATGTTGGAAGATGGCAAACCAATGACCGGAACAATGGCGGAATTTGATAAAAATAAAGATACTGAGACCGACTGGATAATAAAGTTTGCCGGTGCCACCTGTGATTTGTTGATGAAGTGCCATGCGGAATACGACGGCATTATTCGATACACAATTAATGTGAAACCTAAAGGAAAAGTTGGGAAAATAACCTTTGCCATGCCGGTAAAATCAGAGTTTGTGAAACGATATCTGTATTACCCGATGGGTGACCGCGGGGTTAGGAACGGTGTGGCCAAACCTGGCAACGGCACCATATTTGAATCACGTTACGACCCTGTGCCATACGCCAACTGGAAAGAATATCTGGACGCTAAAAAGAAAAATGACAAATTAACATGGGAAGATTTCTGGACGCCAAAAAAAGTAGATTTTAAACGATATAATTTTTATGGGCATCTGGATTTGAATGATATGAATCGCGGTTTGTGGTGGTTCTGTGATAACGCGAATGGATGGGTGCAGTCAAAAGAGGTAAGCGCCATTGAAGTTATTCGTAATGGAGATTCAGCGACCCTTAACCTTAATCTGGTTGCAGAACCATCTGAATATAAATCTGACCGACCCATTGTATTTGCCATATTACCGCACCCCGCACGGCCAATGGTGGAAAAATATCGGCTTTATAATCGGGTATCACCGGCAATAGACAACAAGTCCTGTGATATTTTTGACGCTTTCCGTCCCTGGCCAGTTGACCCAAGATATGCTAACAGTTCTCACATGGTTCTGTTTCCATCACCAGACCCAAAAAAGCCGGATGCAGGCCCAAGTTGGGAATACGCGGAAAGTTGCGTGCCGAATATGAAAAACAACAAACCCACCGGTATGCGCACCATGTACCTGTCAAAGGCATGGTTTAGTTGCCGTGCCGGTGCGTATGACGGGTGGGAATGGCGTAGTGGTGAAAGCGGATCTGTATCATTAACACCGTCATTTGTTAACTATCTGTGTTGGGAAATGAATGATTGGATAAAACGCGGAATATGGGAAGCGATTTATCTTGATGAATGTTATGAAGCACCTACCAGCAATGTTGAGGCAGGGCAGGCGACATTACTGCCGGATGGTACTATACAACCCGGTGTAACGAATTTCCAATTCCGCGAATTAATGAAAAGATGGCGCAATCTATTTACGGAGAACGGGAAAGAACCTACGTTGATTTCCCACCATACCTATTCATGGCAATACCCGGGAATTTTATATTGCGATGCTTATTTGGATGGCGAAAACCGTCCGATTGTCAGTCTGCGCAGTAAAGACTGGATTGACTCCACCGGTATGGCAAACTTTGAAGTGGTGCAAAATTGCCGGTTATGGGGTAACGCGTCATTTTATATGCCATTCATAGCCGAGGGTGGATTTGATGATAAAGACCGCAGCAAATTCCCGAAATGGCAATGGAGGATGGCGCGGCAGGCGCAAAGCCAATTCGCACATTATGAAGTGGCAACAGTATATGAAGGGCAGGGGAAACAGGTATACCAGAAATATTGGGAAGACCTTTATCGTTGGGGTGCGGAAAAATCAGCAGTTACTTTTCACCCATATTGGGATAACGCGAAAACCGTGCAGGTTGATGGGCAGGGAGATAATACCCTGGTATCGTATTATCAGGATAAAGGACGTATATTGTTGATTGCCAGCAATCGCCAGGGTGAAGACCGGGTGATAAAGGTTAAACTTAGCAAAAAAGAACTTGGTTTGGCTGATAATTCTGTATTAAAATTATGGGATTCATCATTTACTGCCCCTGCAGGTCCGGATAATATTCCGGAAAAGGTAAATAACGACCCGGATGATCCGGAAGCAATAGAAGTGCCTGACCCGCCACTGGTGGATTTTGATGTGAAACCAACATTAGAAGGCGATATTATAACCATACCTATACGAGCAAAAGATTTCCGTATGATGTCTATAGAATGAATGATTATAAAAAAGGTATAACTGAAGATGTTACCAGATTTTTCGGTTGAACAACGCTGTGGATTTATTGCACCGCGATTTAATGTCAATGTTATTGATGCCGGCAGTGCTATTGACTGGCAATCTTTGCCGGTGATATCACCATTGGTGAATAATGACGGTTCCGCGATTGACAAACGCGATACTACGATACAAATTGCCCTTGACGGTGAAAATATATATCTGCATGCATATGGTACTGATACCACGATTGTCAGTAATCAGGAATTTACCGTTGAATCCAATAAATTCTGGCGGAATGACCATATAGAATTTCGTCTGATGCCAGATGTGGATTATGCTGATAATCACCTGCAGTTTATAGTTTCTCTGGATGGTCGTTATTGGGATAATCATAAGTATTACCAACAGGATGGTATAGTTGAATGCACCGGTGGCATAAATGGCAATTGTTGGCAGATTGATTTACGCGTGAATATTATTAAGGCAGGATTAGGAAAAGCAGTTGCTGAAAGGATGATTTACGGAATCGTTGCACATACCAGATGGGCAGATAATTGGCCGGATATAGCGTGTTGCAGTGCCATGGAACTGGGATTCAGCCAGTCAGAACGATTCGCGGAGTTTACATTAACGGAAAATACCCCGGTGGTAATATGCCATAAAGTTTCTGGCGAAAATGTTGAATTTAAATACGGTGTTAATAGTTTATTCATAAATCTTAAAAATAATAATGCTACAGATATCGCCGGTGATATTATTACTGCCGGCATAATAAAACCTGTGGTGCTGAAACCTGGATGCAATGAAATATCTGTTGAGATGGAGTTTTACAGAGATAAATTCACCAATATTGCCATCTGTTTTTCTTCCTCAGATATCGAATGTGAATTATCTGCTGTCACATTACGTAGTGGCCTGACAGATTTTAAGGTTGTGAAGGATTTACGACATCCATATCTTTTCTTTAACGAAGAAGAATTGCATGCTTTACGTGTTAAAGCAAAAACACCACCTTTTGACAGAATGTGCCCGACAGCAAATGAGACCGTTAATGATATTCAATTTTCCGATTCACTGGATTTTACTGTTGACAGCATGAATTGGTTTAGGGTGGCAAAAGAATCCATGTTGCGTGATGGTGAAGGCAACCGCAGGCCGGGACCATCGCGAATATGGTCGTTATTTACCCCGGATGAACAGGATGTTTGGCGCGATATAGTAAAAACAGTAACTGTTTCACAGCATCAGTTGCAAATATTGATACCTGCACTTAATGCGATGATGAAACTACGTGATTTTTATACTGTTGCTGCTTTTGGGGAAATTCCGTTAACAGTGGAATCACAGGAATTGTTAAAAAACCGTGATAAATTAAGTGAAGTTGATTTGATATACCTTAACAGGTCAATATTTCAGGGGACAATAGAATGCTGTCATAAATATAACCTGCAAATGGCTACCCGGGCAGGTTCTTATCTATACAAATGGATAATGACCGGTAATGATGATTATATCCGGCAAGCGACGATGGCCGCGGATATTGCCGACCGGACGATGATAATTGGGCCATATACAGACCTGCATGAAGGGATGACCAGTTCAATATTAGCACAGTCATATGATGCTTTTTCACCGTATTTATCAGCAGATGAAAAGAAGATATGGTTGAGTTTATTGACGAAATTCCTGAATATTTATCTTACAACTGCCCGGGCACACCACTGGAATTGCACCACCATTGCCAATGCAAATCCGGTGTGTAACGGTGGTGGTGGGTTGTTGGCGATGGCACTTTTGCAGAAAAAAACAGAACTGGCATATGAAGCATTGAGATACGCGCGGCGATATATCTGGAATTGGTTGGATTATTGCCACGGCAATGATGGTGGTAATACGGAAGGTGCGCAATATTGGGAATACGGAATGCAAAACTTTATTCCATTTGCGTATGTATTGGAAAGGTTGACAGGCAGCGATGACGGTATGTTAAGCCACCCGGCGATATTGAAATCGATGAATATGATACGCGTCGGCATATGTAATGACGGTGGTATGCATGGTGTGAATGATACCATACCACTGGCGATAGGCGGCCATACAGCATGGTATGCCGCCGGCAGGTTAAATGATGATTTCGCGTTATGGTACGGGGATTTCGCTTTTCGCTATTATCAGGAACGTCGTGAGAAAGGATTGCCCGACCAATACGCGTCAAGTGGATGGTGGCCGCTTTTGTTTCGACCACAGGTGCCGGAAAAGTTTGAACAACCACTGTTACCAACAGTGATATTGCTGGACGATATACAATACGGCACTATCCGTTCCGGAACAAATTATGACTGCATGTGGTCTGCCGGAATAAAAGGTTCACGACCGCGGTATACTCACCATAACCAGGCAGATACCGGGGCAATATATATTGATTATCGCGGTGACAGGATGATAATAGACCCCGGATACTATAAACCCCTTGCTACCGACCATTCGTTACCACTGATTGATGGTGTTGGTCCGGATGAACCATCAGGATACACTGGGAAGATAATTCGATGTATGGAAAATGGAGATACGCGATATTTAACATGCGATTCAACAAAAGCGTATCATGGTTCAGCAATACGGGCACATCGTCATCTGGTGATAGTGGGTGAAGATGCTGTGATATTGCTGGACGACATTATACCTGCTGCCCTCGGTGCCATTATAACCGCACAGTACCAGTGTGGTGGTATAGCAACAATTACCGGTGAAAATAAGGTTCTGATAGAAGGCAACCATTCAAAAGTACAAATGGAGATGTTTTACCCCGATAAATTGTTGCTGAAATCATTACCGGAACGTTCATTGCATGACACGCACTGGGGTTACCATTTTGCTGACTGTCGTCTTTTTCCGGTGAATGTCAGTTATGCGCCTGCATCAAATTTGCCATTAATAACAATATTTAAAGACGGTGAAATAGGTGTCGATTCACTGGTTGAAATTACCGGAAATAGAATAGTCATCACTTTACAAACCGGAGAAGAAATAAGCTTTAAAATAACTGATAATGGGTGGCAACCTAATGTATAACGTTTAGCAATCCGAAACTTTCGCTTATAAAACGGTAATGTCTGAAAACTTGTCCAATTTAGAGGTGTTAGGATCTTAGGTTCTTAGGACCTTAGGTGTTAGAATTTTAGGTGTTAGAATCGATTTCTGCCGATTGCGACCGATTTTATCCGATTTCAACCGACTGAGAATGTGGTTAGTAAGCAGGCAACAATAATAGTGAAAAATTATGACTGGTTAATTCAAAATAAGGAATTATGTAATAGCCACGGAGTGGCGACATAATAAGTAACCCCAGGCGTCAGCCTGGGGAAGTAACAGATAGCCATCATCCGCCTCGTAGA
>CAZNLA010000185.1:0-9952 GCA_964573385.1 uncultured bacterium | reverse complement strand
CTCAGCGACCGGTCACTGAGCCTGTCGAAGTGACCTTAAGCGAAAGTCCTGTTATGAATTAAAAAGCCGCAGCGCGGCGAAATATTAATAGTTTTGTGGTAAGTATAAAAATTAAAGCTACAGAGTAGCGACACCATAAAGTTACACTTTGCTAATACCCTGACTTTTTTATACGGATTTATTTACTAACGGCTTTATTATCAATTACCAATATGTATGGAACCTGTGGCAGTAATATTGGGGTGATACCGCTGTCAACAATATTACAGATTATTCCTTTGCCACGACCATCCGGTGTCAGCGGGTATAACGTTGCTTTATCTATTTTAGCCCATTCAACCGGCAGTTTCCAGGTAGTGGTGCAACCATCCCAACTGTAAAAATATATTTTCTGTTTTCCACTCCAGGTGTCTGGCCACATGCGGTCGTAATCTTTCGCGTAGGTCACATCGCCGTTTATCACACTGAAGCCTTTGCCAAGGTATGGGGTTTTCCAACTTGCTTTGGTGCCATCACTCCATTCCGCGCGAATGGGACCGGCATCAATACTGATAGTGATCTTATCAGCGGTTAATTTCACCTCACCAAGGTCACAGATGGCATATTTACCATTTGTCACCGGTAATGGATCGACAGTTTTTTGCAGTTTATCATTAACATATACATTCACCGCGGCGTCACTGGGTGAGAAATATTCCATTTTCAAATGATATGTACCCGCTTTTTTCGGGGTAATAGTTGCTGTTAACGGGTTTTCCAGCATAAAATCGCGGGACGCAAGTGCATTCCTTTTCTGGTAACTCCCCTCCGGCAGAAAATCGGCAATTTCAATAGCCTGTTCTTCTTTGCTTTCGATATCTGTCAGGGTAAATTGGCGCAGGTGAGCGATGCCCGGTTTGCTGTATCGTAAAGTCCGGGTATTGCCTTTACCAATGTGATACAACTCCTGAATTGAAATAAGGTAGAAGTTATTCACCAAATCTGCCCAGTCACCACGATACGGGTCACCGGTGCCGGGAATATCATATTCGTCTGGTTTGGTGCGACGGCAAACATGGGTCGTTTCCAAACCCGGCATCTTTTTCTCGCTGATTTTGCCATCAAGTAATAACTGGTAATGCTTGCGCACTTTATCCAAATTAGCATCTGTAGACGCTATCGGAGAAACGTTGAATCCTCCCATTGAACCATAAGTTTGTTCGGCATAGGGTATAAAATAACCGCCGGTAATATGGCTGTAATTATCATCAGAATAACCTTGTCCGTGCAACCAGGCATAACCACTGTTAACCTCGCGCATGGTACCACTGCCCTCAGTCGCGGTATCAGTACCTTTAGCACGCAGATAATCGACAATCGACTGCCTGCCTGCCGCCTGGGTTTCTTTGCTGCCACCCAATGGCCCATTCGGGTAACCGGTAGAAAAGTTGCCACCATTTAATGTTAACACGTCAAGGTATAACAATGGCGGCGCATATGGTAGTTTGCCATAAAATTCATCAATCATCTGTTTTGCCAAACCGCTATTCCAAAAATTCTGATAATTCACAAGAGCAAATATCTCCACCGGGTTATTACCTTTTTGCATTTCCTGTGGCACAATCGGTGGTTCAATATCCCGTTTGTTGCTCTTTGGGTTCCACTCTCGCCGATATATTGACCGGGTTTCAACTAATTTGCTAAAAAACTCGCGGGATTCCGGGTAATCACCCATACCTACATTAACATCAGTAAGATTTACGTGAAAAGATGCATACCCATTATACTTATCCCGTGTCCGTACCATAAATTTTGATAAATATTCCCAACTGTTACCAGCACGGTAAGTAACCCGGTTCCAATATGGCCACACCCCATCCCAATTGCAAATACCCGGGTGGTCATGCCCAATAACGCCATTTAAAAAGAATATCTGCTTTACCGACCCATCCAGTAAATTAGAAGTTATCTTTATTCCGCTTTCAACATTATCTATCGCATTTTTTTCGTCAGGTGTGCTGATACGGTAAACAAATGCGCCTTTAGCCCACACCGGTGCTTTATTTTCCGCAAATGAAGATATCATAACTGTTCCAATAATTATCAATAATAATATATTTCGCATTTCTCCTGCCTTTAATAATATCTGACACTATGACTAATTATAAGTTGACAGAACATTACCATTAAGGTATTTAATATGGTAACTTCTTGTATTTGCCAATTTTTCATACTAAAATTTTAATTCCAGTCTTGACAATAAACCATCAAAATATATACTTACTGCATTGATTAATTTGTAATACAAAGGTGGCAATTATGGCAAATATTTTACAACCTTATATCGATCGCAACGAATTGGCGGGGGCGGTTACTCTGGTGGCAAACGCCAAGAAGATACTCAGTATAAAATGTGTGGGTTACGCGGATATCGCCGCAAAAATCCCGATGCAACCTGATACTATCTTCTGGATAGCCTCGCAAACAAAACCGATAACCTGTACCGGATTGATGATGCTGGTTGACGATGGTAAGGTTTGTGTGGATGACCCGGTGGAAAAATATCTGCCGGAATTTAAAGGTTTATGGTTGGCTGTTGAAAGAGATGAAGAGCATGTATTGCTGAAGAAACCATCACGTCTTATCACTGTCCGTGATATTTTAAGCCATACCAGTGGAATGGGATTCATGTCGGCGTTGGAAGTTCCTACACTTGACCTGCAACCACTGCGTGAATGCGCTTTGAGTTATGCGATGACACCATTGTCGTTTGAACCAGGAACAAAATACGAATACGCGAATACCGGCATAAACACCGTGGGTCGTATAATCGAAGTAGTTAGTGGCATGCCATATGAAGAGTTTATGCAAACCCGCATATTTAATCCATTGGGAATGGTAGATACCACATTTGTGCCAAATGACGAACAGATGACCAGAATGACAAAATGTTACCAGCCAAATGCGGATAAAACCGGTCTGGAAGAAACGACAATATCACAATTGAAATACCCGTTTAACGATAAATGCCGCAAACCAATGCCCGCCGGCGGATTATTCTCCACCGCGACAGACTGCGGACATTTTATGCAAATGGTGCTTAACGATGGCATTTATGAAGGCAAACGCTACATTTCAACCGCCTCTATCCAACAAATGACCAGCAAACAAACCGGCAATTTGCCGGATGAATACGGTTTTGGCTGGGCATCCGGTGAAAACTATTTCGGCCATGGCGGCGCGTGTGCCACAAATATGGCTGCCCATACAAAAGAAGGGATAATTATAGTTTATCTTATTCAGGAAACAAACGGTTTTATTGGCGATGGTGGCATGGCACTGGAAACATTTGTAAATGACGCACGAAAAAAATACTGTTATTTATTTGATAAATGATTTTATTTTTTAATCACGAAATACACGAAGGACACGAAAAAAAATGTTATGATTTATTAGAATTTCATATTATATTTTCGTGTATTTCGTGTATTTCGTGGTTAAATAATTTTTGCTAACTGCAATTCACCATCCTGATAAAAAATCAACTTCACTTGACATTATCCTTTGGCCTGCGTACAATTATAGTTAAACCGTTTAGCAATCTATTCGTTACCGGAGATAATCAATGAATAATCGTATCCCTTCATTTTTACTTGTGCTGTTTGTATTACTTTCATTATCGTTGTCAGGCAATGCGCAGTCACTATTTCAGTCAGTAATTACTGACGCAAACCTTGACTATACCAATACCACCGAATTCCCGGCACACCCGGGAGATAAGGGTGGTTTTTGGGTAGCGGCGTCACGTAATGATGGTCTTGCCGGGGCATTGCATATCCGCGGTCCATTGGCGCCACACGCCAGTTGGTTAACTGATGAAACTGATCAGAAACAGCGTTATTTACGATTAGCATTTAAAGAGGCTTTGCCTGTTGGCACTATAATCGGCAGCGAAGGTGCGGTTAGTTATTTAAAAGCAGATGCCATATACCCCGGTGACGTAACAAAAGATGAACAGTGGGTGAATGTGCCGGTACCGGATGGCCAGGCGGGTGAACGCGTTATCCCCTTCCCTGCTGATGTCGTTACCCGTGCGATACGTTTTAGTTACACCGACCCTTTACTGGCAGGCGGAAAAAGCCGTTCCGGTTTTGGCGGAGCATTAATTATTAAGGCGCGTCTACATAATCTTACTCCCGAGGCGACCGCATTTGCGTCATCACAACCAAGTGGCACCGCAAATGTAATAGAAGCAACAAGGGTACAAAATCTAATTTCCGGCGGGTCATGGACCGCGGCAGCTAAAACAGATATCTCACCGGAAACCCCGGAATGGGTGGTTTTAACATGGCCGGAATCGAAGAAATTTACAGGTATCGGTTTTATCAATGCGTTTGCGAAGGTATTGGAAATTGACATTTTAAATGATGACGAAAAGGGTAATCCAGCTGTCGCACCGGATACTTCATGGATAAAAACAAGTACTATAAACTGGCCTATCTGGTGGCGTCCCGCATATACTGACGCTTTCGCAGCCTTCACCGCACCGGTATCTACCCGCGCTATTCGTGTCCGTATAACTCAGCCATTAACCACGGAAAACCCGGATATTGCCGGTAGCACTGCAGGTTCGCGACGCAAAGCAAGCCTGGCGGGGGTGATGACATTTACTGACCTGGCAACATTGCCGGTGCCACCACGTCCTAAAATTGCTGCCGAATTACCACCGATAAAAATACCTTTCACCATGCCATATGACGGAAAAATTGCCATTGCGATAGATGACGCATCCGGCAACCGCGTTAGAAACCTGTTGGCAGACGAAGACCGACAGGAAGGCAAGCTAACCGCAAATTGGGATGGCCGTGACGATAACGGCAAATTGCTGACCCCCGGCGTTTACACGGTAAAATCCATCACCCATAAACCTTTGCATATAACCTATCAGGCGACGGTGAATTGCTCAGGCAACCCGCCATGGTGGAAGTCAGGTAGTTGGGGAGACCAATTAGGTTCCGGCAGTTGGTTGTCTGACCATGCCCCACCCAACGACGTCACCAGCATCGGCGACAAAACCTTTGTCGGCGCAGTCATTGCCGAATCCGGCCATACTATCTTAGCCTGCGACCTTGATGGTAACAAATTATGGGGTACAAAATGGCTGGAAACCGCCGGTGCCGGGTTCCTGACTAATGATGGTAAAAAAGTATATTCATCCGGCGAAGGCGGATGGATTGGCGAACGATTAATGATACATGAAATTGACCCGGCAACATATAAATGGCGACGGGTTACCCAACTTGTTTTCGACACCGGCAATACCCCCACCGGTGGTTTGTCCGGCATTGCTGCCCGGGATGGCAAATTATATGTAGCATTTAATAAAGAACCCAACTCATGGTTACAATCCGCCATTGCAACAGCAAATGTTGATGTTAAAAACAGCACATTGTATAAAACCACCATCGAGACATTACTTGCTTTATTACGCACTAAGGGTGCCGTGCCAAGTGGTGGCAGTTGGTATACCGAAAAGCCAGATATTTATGTAAAATATCTGCGACTGGCATTTAACACCCCACAACCGGTGGGCACCATTATCACCCCGCAAAATGTAACCATCAGCGCGTTAAAACCAGACGCGGTTTACCCCGGTAACACCGCCAATGATACCGACTGGATACCAATAAACAATGCCATAATGCCAAAGGAAAAACCTTATTATTTCGCAGTTCCTCAGGTTGGCATGTATGTTTACACCGCACCAGCCAATTTAACTACCCGCGCGTTGCAATTCACATTTGTTGGCAGGAAAGACGAGAATATTACCCGGCCTTTTGTTGGCGCACTTAGTGGTGCTTTAATAACAAGCCGACGATTTACAAATATTTTGACGGGGGCAACATTGTCCGCGTCATCCGGACAGGTGTCGTCAATTGGCACATGGAACGCCGCACTGGATAATGAGCCTGTTACCACAACAACACCCACCGTATTAACTGCAGTATGGCCGGAAGCAAAAACCTTCCGCGGTATGGCATTCCTTAACTTTTTCGCCAAGCGTGCGGAGATTGATATCTTCACCGGTGCCGATACAGATGACCCGGCAAAAGCACCAGAAACCGTATGGCAAAAAATCGGCGAAGTTACACCGGCAATTCGCTGGCGAACCAGTTACAGCGATGATTATTTTGATGCCGGCAAAGATGTAACCACCCGGGCGTTTCGTTTGCGGGTAGTGGAACCATTAATTAATGAAAACGCCGACATTGCGTCAACTACCGCAGGCAAAACTAACCGCGTCAGCCTGGGTGGTTTATTTGTATTGCAACATCTCGACGGCGACCCAACTGATGCTATCACCCCTTCGCAACGTATCAGCGTGGTGGATATTGCCACCGGCAAATGGGAACGCGATATTGCGGTACCAGAACCAAAATTCCCGCATTTCGACAATAATGGAAACCTGACAGTTGTATCCGGCAAACAGGTGGTGCGTGTAAATCTGACCGACGGCAAGATTATTCCACTGGTTGAAAAAGGATTAGACGATCCGCGTGGTATAACCTTTGACGCGGCAGGAAATCTATACGTTGCCGATAGTAAAACCAATGTTATAAAGGTATTCTCCGCAGATTTTATCCCGCAAAAATCTCTGTGCACACCGGGTGGCAGAATAGTTGGCGCGTATGACCGAAATCGTATCGCCAATCCACAGGGAATATCAATCGACAGTAAAGGACATTTATGGATTGCTGAGTCAGATTATCAGCCAAAACGCACTTCATTGTGGACAACTGGCGGAAAATTCCTGAACGAGTTTATCGGCCCGGCACGGTATGGCGCAGGTGGATTTATCGACGGCAAGGATAAATCACGTTTTTACTATGAAGGGATGGAGTTCTCGCTGGACTGGAAAACCGGTAATTGGGGTGTGAAGAGTATCCTTTCCCGCACTCAACCTGCTTTAAGCGGTGGATATGTTGACCATCCTGTTTACCTGAACAATAAACAATATCTGGTTAATGACCCGGCATCAATGGGAAGTTCGCTATTCATAGTAGCAGAATGCCACGGTACCCACGCGCATCCACTGACTGTAGTCGGCAATTGCGACGCATGGGAACCATTTAGGAAAGATGCTGATATTGCAAAAATGATGGAAGGAAAAGCGTTAAACGCCTACAGTTTCACATGGAGCGACCAGAATGGCGACGGTTTGCCACAACCACAGGAAGTCACCATCAGCGAACCGGGCATCCGCTTAAACAGTACTTATTGGCCCAGTTATGTTAACAAAAAACTGCAGGTGCAAATGAGCGGTCGTTTGTTATCACCGGTATCATATACTATCTGTGGCGCGCCGGTTTATAAACCATTCGACGTAAAACCAATTGATTTCCCGGTGGAAAATATCTATGCTGCCACTGTAAACAGCAAAAATCAAATCATTGTAAATGGCCGTCCGGTAACCGCACTTAATGCAGACGGTAAAACGGCATGGACTTACCCGCAAAAATGGGTGGGAGTTCACGATTCGCACGTTGCGCCATCACCAAAACCGGGACAAATGATTGGCGGATTTGGCTTTGTCGGGATGGAAGATATCGAGGGCATTGGCGAAACATTCATGATAAGCAGCAACAAAGGCGCCTGGTATCTATTCTCTGATGATGGCATCCTTGCCGCCACCGTATGGCATGATTACCGCGAACCCGGCACCATAAGTTGGAACTTCCCGGTGGCGAAAGCCGGTATGTCTCTGGATAATGTAACACTGGGAGAAGAGCATTTCGGCGGTGGTTATTTCCATACCAGCGATGACAAATATTATCTGGTAGCCGGCCATAACCATAACAGCATCGCGGAATTAACCGGACTGGAAAGCATGAAACGCCAGCAATCCACAATAACTGTAACAGATAAAGATATTCTGGAAGCAGAGGCATATTACACCAGACAGGCAATTGCCGCCGCGCAAAAAGAGGTGCCAAAGGTTATTTCAGTAACTGACACGCAGACACCCATAAAGCCAGATGGAAACCTGAATGAATGGAAACCGGAACAGTTTAATGCCATTGGTAACCGCGGTTCTTTTGCCATTGCTAAAGACGCGACAAACCTTTATCTGGCATATCAGGTTGATAATAATAACTCATTACGCAATACCGGTGATGACGTTAATATGCTGTTTAAAACCGGCGATTCGGTTGATATGCAAATTGGTGTTGATGCCACAGCAAACCCAACGCGAACCGCACCAGTACCAGGCGACCAGCGTTTATTAATAAGCATCTTTAAAGGAAAACCAATTGGGGTGCTATACAAACACCGCGTCCCCGGCACAGTAACAGCCGACAAAACCGGATTCGCGTCACCATCGCGCATTGAATATGTCGACAAAATCATACAGTTAGACCCCACCAATATCGGCATCACCCGCAACGCAAAGGGTTATGCTGTAGAAGTAATTGTGCCATTAACCCAACTGGGTATAACCCCGCAAGTCGGCAACAATTACAAGGCAGATTTCGGCATACTTACCGCCGACAGCAGTGGTGCTGCAACCATGGTACGCACATACTGGGCAAACCAGGCAACAGGTATAGTAAGCGATGTCCCCAGCGAAATAATGCTGACACCGGGATTATGGGGAGATTTGAAATTTTGAATAAGGCAGGATAATGCAAAACCTAATGTATTGCGAGCATCTTGCTCGCAAAATTTCAAGTAAAATATTAGACCGTGAGTAACGAAATCTAAAAAAATAAGGATTTTTACAAAGATATTTCGACAGGCTCAGTGACTATGATTTTTTACCGGTCACTGAGCCTGTCGAAGTGACCGGCTGCGAATGGTCTGTTATTATAATCCGGGTTTTTTATATCTATCTTTAACGGTATTTAGCATTTTACGTTTAATCACCATACCATCAGGTTAAAATAAAACAACATGACAAATAGATTTTCTGATTCATTATCAATCGCTCTTTCTGGTGCGGAGCCACAGGTTGACTGGCTTATTCCCCTGCTTTCCTGTTCTGATGAAGACGCCGTTGAGTTATATAAAGCCGCCGATGCAGTGCGGGCAGCAAATGTCGGCAATGCCGTGCATTTCCGCGCGTTGCTGGAATGTTCCAGTTATTGTATTAAAAATTGTTGTTATTGCGGTTTACGCAAGGCCAACACCACCGTTTCCCGGTATCGGTTAAGCGAAGAAGAGATGATTGACGGTGCCAAACAGGCGGTAGAGTTAGGCTATAAATCACTGGTAATACAATCCGGCGAGGACATGTGGTATACCACCGACAGAATGGCACATATCGTAAGCAGCATTAAAAAAGTAGCTGACCTTGCCATAACATTAAGCCTGGGTGAAAGAGATAAAGAAACTTACCAGAGGTGGTTTGATGCCGGTGCCGACCGTTACCTGTTGCGTATTGAAACCACCGACCCGGAACTATTCGCTTTCATCCACCCGGATGACGACCTGGATTATCGCAAACAATGCCTTTACAATATTCGCGACATCGGTTATCAGTTGGGGACAGGGGTAATGCAGGGAATACCCGGACAAACGGCAACCACCCTGGCAAACGATGTAATATGGATGCATGAATTAGGCGCGGAAATGATTGGCGTCGGCCCATTCATCCCCCACCCCGAAACACCACTGGGCAAAGAAATCGGCGGTACAGTTAACGACACCCTGCGCCTGGTCGCGGTGTTAAGATTAGTATTCCAATTATCCCACCTGCCCGCCACCACCGCCATGGGATCGCTAAACCCCAAAGGCCGCGAAATGGCATTGCAAGCAGGCGCAAACGTTGTAATGCCAAATATTACCCCCACCACCTTCCGCCCGCAATACGAAATTTACCCCGGCAAAATCTGCCTCGGTGACGATGCCGCCCATTGCCGCGGATGCATAACCGGCAGAATAACCAGCATCGGCAGAACAGTAGGAACTGATA
>CAZNLA010000184.1:0-10027 GCA_964573385.1 uncultured bacterium | reverse complement strand
TCATACGTTTTCCTGTATTCACCTGATAACATTTATATGGATAATACCCATGAATGGTGCGCGGATGACATCAATCCTGAAATTGATAATCTGCAACAGGTGCCAACCGAAGCGTTGCCATGGTGGTTTAGCCAATTAAAAGCCCATAATGCGATTCATATCCCACGGGTGGCGGATTTACCAATAGAGGCTACCGCAGAAAAAGAGATTCTGGAGGCGCAGGATATTCAATCTGTAGTGGTGATACCATTAGAAGAAGAAGGACAGGTTATTGGCTTCCTGGGATTCGATGCTGTCCGCGAAGAACGGGAATGGACAGATGAATCAGTAAGATTGCTGACCATGGTTGGCGACATGGTTGTTTACGCATTGATACATAAACGAATAGGAAAACAAGTTCAGCAACTGCAGGCAGATTTGGAACAGCATATTGTAGAACTCGACACATCTAATAAAGAATTGGAAGCATTTACATATTCTGTATCCCACGATTTGCGCGCACCACTGTGGAATATTATAAGTTTCGCTGATTTGCTGGAAAATTTAACCGATATTAATCTGCCGGATAAAATGCGCGACTTAATTGGTCGTATTAAGGTAGCAAGCCAACGGATGACAGAACTTATTGATGCCCAGTTGATGTTGTCCCGCATAACCCGTGATACTATCACAATTATACCGTTATCACTTTCCGCAATTGCGCGGGATGTTGTTAATACTTTACAGCAAAATGAACCAGAAAGAAATGTTACAGTTAATATAGCAACCGATATGATGGTAAAAGCAGACCCGCGTCTGATGCGCATCGCACTGGAAAACTTAATGGGAAATGCCTGGAAATATACTTCTAAAACAGATAACTCTGTTATAGATTTTTCGATTATGGTACAAAATGGTGAAAATGTTTACTGTATCAGTGATAACGGAGCAGGATTTAATATGGATTACGCGGATAAATTATTTGTTCCATTCCAACGATTGCACAGAGAACGTGATTTTTCCGGCACCGGTATTGGCCTGGCAACTGTTCATAGAATTATTCACCGGCATGGCGGACGTATATGGGCAGAAAGCACTGTGGGTCAGGGAGCAACATTCTTTTTCACCCTTGAATCAGACAAGAAAAATAAAACTGACATTGAATATATAGCATCTCAAGATATACCGGAGATAAAATAATGAAAATCCCATTACGAATATTATTCGTTGAAGATAGTGAACAGGATTTAGCAATGTTATTAACGCATTTTTCCATAAGCGAATATGATGTTGCGTATTCCCGTGTGGAAACTACAGCAGAAATGACAGAAGCATTAGCAAATGAAACCTGGGATATTATAATATCTGACTATTGTATGCCGGAGTTTTCTGGTATTGAAGCGTTACGCGTTGCCCAAAAATCTAATTCCGATTCCCCTTTTATTATTGTTTCAGGAAATATCGGCGAAGAAACTGCAGTCGCGGCGATGAAAGCAGGTGCCCATGACTACATCTTTAAAGGAAACCTGAAACGATTAGTGCCAGCAATTACCCGCGAATTACGTGAAGCAAAGACCAGGTATGAACACAGTTTGGCGCAACAGGAAGCCCAGGCAATGATAATTGACCGGGAATTGCAACTGCGGGCATTAGCGTCAGAGATATCGATGGCGGAAGAACGGGAACGCAGGCAATTAGCAATTGAATTACATGACCAGATCAGCCAGGTGCTAGCATTCGCGAAAATGGAACTAAGATTTGTTATGACAAAAAATGATTCTGTTTCTTTACCGGAAAAACTCGACCAAATCTGGAAATATGTTGACCAGGCCTACCAACAAACCAAAACATTAACTTTTGAATTAAGCCCACCTATTTTATATGACCTTGGGCTGGTATCCGCAATCGACTGGTTAGGTGAAAGATACGAAAAAGAACATGGAATAAAAATTACTATCGAACAACAAAATGATATACCAGCACTGGCACAGGAAACATCTATAGTATTATTCCGTTCTATCCGCGAATTGCTTAATAATGTAGTAAAGCATGCAAACGCGAATAAAGTAAGCATTTATATGTATTCCGGAGAAGAATCAATACATATCTGCGTAATTGATGATGGCATCGGTTGCGATTTGTCACGGTTAAACTCGCAACCTACAGGACAAATTGTATCATTCGGGTTATTCAGCATCCGTGAACGGGTGCAATATATGGGTGGTACAATGACCTGTATAGCAGAAAAAGGACAAGGAACACAAATCACCATTTCCCTGCCTATATCATCAAAACAGGATGGGGAACAGAAAAAGGTTATTTAAGTTATTAGTTGCCAAACCTCTATAACAAAAGCCAGGGGGTTAGCAGGATGTAACTTTATTATGACGCTACACTGAAACTTTAATTTTGATAATTGTCAGGTAGCCATCTATATTTCACCGAATTGCGATTTTAATTCATACAGGACTTTCGCTTAAGGTCACTTCGACAGACTCAGTGACCGGTCGCTGAGCCTGTCGAAGCGACCAATTTCTTGCAGATTTTTGCTAATAAGCGAAAGTCCTGTTTATATGTATAGTGGAAATTGCAAAACCTCTCTGAATTGTAGGGAATGCCGTCCCCGGCATTCCGTTAATAGGGAGTTTCTATCTCAAAGAGGAATGCCTGGACAGCATTCCCTACAGAACACATAGATATTATTGGGTTTTGCAAAAGCCTGTATACTTTTGTTATATTTAGCCACAGAGTGGCGATATCTAATAACATTTGATTATCAGAATTATTTTAAGCAACAGAGTAGCGACACTTCAAAATCATCATATTTATCTGTGTTAAAGCTTGTAAATTAATCGGAACAAATATCCTTTTAATTAAAATTTAATCTAAAAAACAATAAAAATACTGTCTAAAACGATTTCGATTTGTAGTATAATAAATTATCAATAGTATAAATCAATTTCACATAAGAGGTCTATTCAGATGTCATCAAAAACAAAAGATGGTTTCACCCTTATTGAATTGCTGGTAGTAATTGCCATCATTGCAATCCTAGCCGCCATTCTTTTCCCGGTATTTGCCCGGGCACGTGAAAAGGCGCGACAAACTACCTGTACCAGCAACCAACGACAGATGTCATCATTAGTAATGATGTATGTGCAGGACCACAAAGAACAGTTACCGGCATCATCAACAGTATGGTCAGATTTGTCCGTTGACCCCGGGGTGTTGATATGCCCGACATTAGGTAAGAATTATCCAAATGGTTATGGTTACAATGTAGGATTATCAAACCAGGCAATCGGCGATATTGCTGACCCTACTAAAACAATAATGACTGCGGATTCAAAGGCTAACCCGCAGAATCTTATTTACACAACTTCTGACTGTGATATTAGACACAGCAAAAGTTTTGTATTATCAGCATTGGATGGCCATGTTGAAACCATTACCTGTACCAATAATGACCCATCAACCGGGTTGTTGATGAATGGGTATATGGTTGCAATGTCACCATGGACCATTTCAGTACCTTTACATGATGAATCAACCGGCAAAACAACCGGTAGCCCACCCCGCGATTATTGCGATCTGTCACGTTTAGGCAAATCAGGATATCTGACATATCAGGCTAACCCGTCACAAAGCAAACCATCATGGTTGCGTTCTTCAATTGTCTGCACACCATATGATAATACCGGCACAGCAAAGACATTCGATGGTTCAAGTGACGGATATCCGGATTATGTGCAATTCCGTATGAAGATTGGTTCTTCCATTGCCAATTACGGCAGTTACAATAAAGGAACTTACGGCATAAAATCAATTACATTTGCGTTAATATTGGCAGACACAAAAATACATACCGCGACATTCCCCATGTTGTTGCACAGTGGCGCAGGTTCTACATCTATTGCTGCCACCGAAGTTGAAACCGGTAAAACAGTGGTTTCTGCTGCCAAAGCACGTTCATCACTGCCATTTTATGGTCAGGTTGCTTTCCAGGCAACTCAACCCGGTAATACCATTAACCTGCAAATCCTTTTCAGTACTAATGCCAGTGACAACGGTTTGCTTGGGGTATTGTTTGATTAATATTTTATTTAAAAGGAGAAATTAACAATGAAAACTATTTTAAAAAAGCGCAGTGGCTTTACATTAATTGAACTACTGGTTGTAATTGCCATTATTGCCATTTTAGCCGCCATATTATTCCCGGTATTCGCCAGAGCAAGAGAAAAAGCACGGCAAACCACCTGTACCAGTAACCAGAAACAACTTGTTGCCTCTATTATGATGTTTGCACAGGACCATGAAGAAGGTTTGCCGGATATGACCACGGTGTGGAACGACATTAAAGTAGATAATAATGTACTGGTAGACCCCACTAAAGGGAACATGTATCCCAATAGTTACGGCTACAACTCTATTCTTGGCGGTACATCATTGGGCAGTTACCCATCACCCACCACTACCCTGGTTACGGTTGATATGACGATGCCAACAACCACCAACTGTCTTTCAAATTGTCTGGATATTGACCCGCGCCATTCCAACAATTTCATCTTAAGCGCGCTTGATGGCCATGTGCAATCTCTGGTTGCCGGCTATAGTGTCCAGGCAGCACTTGCCGGGGCAGGATTCAGCACTACCTTCACCACCTGGAGCACATCAGTTGATTTACAGTATGATACCGTGGCATTAACAAATGGTTCCGGACAAAAAGGCAGTGACCTGCGAAAATACGGAACCGCAGGATATTACTGGGCAAAAAACGATAACACCGTCAGCACCTTAAAACCATCATGGATACAAAACGCGATATCTTTAAATATTGTTGACAGTGTTTCTGCTTCCCATACCTTCCCTTATGCCGCCGGAACAGGGACTGATGCCTGGCCCGGATACGCATGGTTCAGGTGCAAATTAAATGGTACCCAAACAGATGTGGGGACATATCGCCGTCCGGACGCGTATTCAATACAGTATATTGATATTCCATTTACTGTTACCGATTCAGCAATTCATTATGTTACCCTTCCAATGATATTGCACAGTGGCGCAGGCAACCCGACTATTCAAATGTTACTTACAGAAAATGGTGTGCAACGAATAGCGTCAAATAGCCTGCAATATTCACAAACATTGCCAATGTATTGTCAATTTGTTTTTCAATGTTCATCTGTACCAGCAAACCTGGTAGCCAGAATAAAGTTCTCCTCATATTCACCCAATAGCGGGTTTTGTATTGCTTTATTTGATTAAATTAATAAACCTGCAGAAATTATTCAGGCAATTCAAAAACCTGATAATATCTATACAGGACTTTCGCTTAAAAGAAAAATATGCTTAAAAATGGTCGCTTCGACAGGCTCAGATACCGGTCACTGAGCCTGTCGAAGTGACCTTAAGCGAAAGTCCTGTCCATATTTTCTGTACGGAATGCCGGGGACGGCATTCCCTACTATTCAGCGAAGTGCAATTGACTGAATACTATAACTTGCAAATAAAAACTTAATAAAAGGTCGCTTTGATTGATTCAGTAACTATAAATGGAAACCTAATGCAATAAAAAATAAATATTTATAACAAATGCAAATATCCCGCGAAATAAGGACGAAAGTATATGTTTATTCCATTATTTAAAATGCCTCAACCAGCAACTTTAACGCGACTTCCCCTTCCCCACCTGAAAAAAATCCATGAGAAACGGAAAGGATTTTCCGCGATAAATCAGTTAACACCGCTTATTTTATTGCATATTATTTTTTTCGCTGTTATAGGGATACCTGCTCAGGAACCGGTAACATTTAATATTACAATGTCTCAGACGGCGGTTCTTGACCCGGCAAATTGGGACAAAGTATTTGCCGGTGAAAAATATTTTGACGCAGTGCGACCAATGTTGGTGCGTTTCCCCGGTGCAACAACAAAGATTAATGAATGGTTACAAAAAGGATATACCATCGACAAACTTGAACTGGTTCTGCAATGGAAGAAACAGGAGGATGCGCGTCCGGAACGCGGTCGCGGTGGTTGGGGAGCAGACCAGCAATATGTGGCGGATCCCGGACAGTGGCACGTGCTTGCTTACCCATTGCGCCACCCATGGAGCGTAGACAACCCGGAAATTGGCCCCACATTTACCTCATGGATAAACGGCATCGCCTTTTGGGAACGTGGTGGCGCCCGCGGTGACGGCACAGACCGGCAGACTTTACCGTTTGGCCCGTTGCCTCTCCACGCAAAATCACCGGAAGCACGCTTAGACATAACAGCGATACTGAAAGATTCCGCATATGGTAAAAAATTTGGTGAACGCCTGCGGTCACTGGAAGAATGCGGATTCCAGATACATAAACAAGAATTACTTGATATGAAATACCGTAATTTTTACGCGTATGACTGGGCAGTAAGCACAGGATACATAAAGATATGGGTAGATTCGCCCATACTGACCGTAACAATGCAACCACCCGCCACCAAAGATTTCAAAACTGTTGAAATACCCGCGCCAACTGATATCACCGTAATAGCAAACAGCTTAAAAGAAAAAGGCGGATTTGGGAAATCAAGCATGGCAATGCCGGTGGATATGGAAGGGAAACGATTAAAAGTATTGGCAAAACCTGCGGAAATCCCGGATTGGATGTGGACAAGAATAAACGAACTGCGGGCATTACATAACGACCCGAACGAAAGCGGCTTGGGACTTGGCGTACCTTTCAACTACAGTGCGTTATTTGATACCCCGGAAGCATATTTTAAGGCAATGCGTAACATAATGCTGATGGCACCCCGCACATGGCAGGGACATACCACCACAGATTTCGCCTGCCTGCCAAGTGCATACGCCAACCTTCTTCCCCCCGCGGTTATTGACCATCTTAAACTTTTCTGGACTGCCTGGCTTCATCCGGATGTTGAAATATCAAGCGACCAGAACCTTGGTGGTGGCACACATCGCGGTGGTCCCACCTATTTCCGCGGATACACACATTCCATGGGTACAATGAACTTTAACCACAACGCCATATCCGGCGCGTTGTTAGGCGGCCAATTAATCCAGTCACCATGGGTGAATCGTGACGCCAGTTACGGGTTAGAAAACCTGTTATTACGGGCACATGTATTCGCCAACGGCGCGCACCAGGAAATTGGCGATACGTATTACCAGGCAATTACAATGGCCGCAGGTGGCGCAATAGCGAAGTTCAGCCAGGACCCATTAGATAGGGTGATGGGATTAGTATTGCGCGACCGGCTGGTGGAACCACTGGTATCAATGTATAATCCGGACCTGCGACGGATGACCCACCCCATGGCGCGTGGTGATTTTTCCTACCAGATGCTATTACAGGAAGGTCCTTACAATGTTCTCCACACATTATCACCCAATGGTGTGTTGATGCATCTTAACGATGTTAAACCTAAATCCGGAACACCCGCCACCTGGGGTTCAATACACGGATTATCAATACTTGGCGATGAAGCACCACCACAAAGAATAGCCATGTTAAGCCCGTGGACCGACGCGTATCTGGCAGAAACGATGGCGACACTGGTGGACAAAAAAAGTTATCCATGGCGGGTTACAGCGACCGATGCTTCACCCGGTACCCGTCCCGGTGGTTGGCACCTTAACTACCTTAGTCGTGATTATTCTATTGCATCACGCGATAACACAAATCATGATTATGGCACTATTCCTATAACAGCACAATGGCGACGGGAAAACAAAATAGTGACAAATATGGAAGAATTAACAACCCTGCAGATGAATATGGGCATAAATGGAGCATATACAAAACCGGGGCAAAGCATGGCGGAATTTGGAATAGTGCAACGCGATAATATGCTGGTGGCATTGAAAGCATTACCGCGGCGTGATGTGATTGATGACCCTAAAAACCAGTTAAAATCTTTGCATACCACAGTTGCCATTGTAACATTAGGGGATGTAGCAAAACGTGAAGTATGGATAAATGATAAAAAAGTTGACGATCTTTCCGGAACTCGTCCCGGGTCAACCACTGATTGGAAAAAACGTATGGTTACCGGTGGTGCCGTGGTGGCAGCCAAAGATGGTGATATAATTGCCATTCAGGATGGTGTTACCTATGTTGGTCTGATACCTATTTCTGCAAATACCCTTGAACGTGACCGGGAAGTTGAAATATCATATGATTACCCAACTATATTAATCCACAATTTTCTGTACCGAAGTGATAATTCATTGGACCTTAACAGAATTTATGGCACGAATCCCGTCAACACACCGACAGCAGGTTTTATATTGGAAATGGGTGACCAGACACAATATCCTGCGTTTGCTGATTTTCGTGCCCATCTGCAGGCAGCGAAATTAATATCGCAGTGGAATGCGGAGAAAAAACTGGTTGAAGTTAGTTATACCAGTGGTGGCAACCTGTTGGAAATGGGGTATGACCCCGCCAGATACCCAACAGTATACCGACGCGTAAACGGAGAATGGCCATATTTGCCGGAAGGCATTCAACGTGATACCCCATGGGCAATTCAGGGCAGAACAGGAACATTAAAGAAAAATGGCGCGACTCTGCAATGCGAACCCGGACGCACCGGATATCTGCAGGCTATACCGGATACTGATACCTATATCGGTTATAATCCCCTCCCAGACCCTACCTGTTGGGCATTAACCGTCCCGGGTAATATACAAATTAAGGCAGACGGACGAATTAGCATAACACGTGTGGTTATACGTCCTAAAACCGGTAATTTGTGGATAGATTCATCAAGAAAAACCACACAAAACACCCCTGATATGGCGACATCTATATTGGTTTTTGGCATGAAACAGCAACCGGTTACGGTATTAAATGGCGAAAAACTACGCAATATCAAAACGGTTACGATAAACGGGGTAAAAGCATGGGTAATACCACTTGAAGGCAATACCACCCAGGATATTGAAAAAAGATACCTGCAATATAATGTTATCCCAGATATAAGCGCTAAAACACAATTCCATGACTGGTATATCGCCGGGCCATTTCCGCGGGATTTTGCTACCGTTAACCCACCGGAAACAGCAATCGACCTTAAAGCATCATACACCGGGTTAGACGGCATACCGGTACAATGGAAACGCATACCTACCCCGGCCCCGGGTACACCATCACTTGGTGCCGGACCAATAGATTTAGAAACTATCTTTACCCCTTCAAAAAACAGACTCGCTTACGCCTACACCAGTGTCATATCGGACAAATCACGTGATATGACAATGTATACCGGTAGCGATCAGGATATTGCGGTGTGGATAAATAAAAAACCGGTAATGCAGCAACAAGGTATGCGGGTATTTTATCTTGACCAAGATCGCACTAAAATACATCTCAATAAAGGTGAAAACACAATATTGCTGAAGTTGGCACATGACTGGGAAGGCTGGAAATTCAACTTTCGCATCGCCGATGTAAACGGGATGACTATGCCGGAAGGGGTTAGGTTTTAGATTAGGATCTTAGGTTTTAGGGGATAGGGATTAGGCCGTTCGCAATCAAATCCGTACAAAAAAGTAAGGGTTTTTATAAATATGACTGAGCTTGTACTCGAATAAAATCGATTTCAACCGAGTTCTACCGACTTCGTACGATTTCAACCGATTAATCCTGTTTTCATTATATAATAGCCACGGAGTGGCGACATAATGATTAACCCCAGGCGTCAGCCTCACCCTTATACACATTTTTATCAAAATAGCTTTGACCCCGGATGGGGTCAGATATTTATAGAACTTGAATTAATATTAACTAATCGACCCCAGAGTGGGTCGGATGTAATTACCAGCAATTTTACATTTATCAATATATTGTTGCTACCACCTTACATCCGACCCACTCTGGGGTCGTAATATCTATTTTGTAGCTATTTCTATAAACATCCGACTCCTAACGGAGTCAAAATCATTGTCAATACAATGATTTTATAGATGTGTATAAGGGTGAGGGCGTCAGCCTGGGGAAGTAACAGATAACTATTATTCGCCTCGTAGAGGTGGTAT
>CAZNLA010000183.1:0-10035 GCA_964573385.1 uncultured bacterium | reverse complement strand
GAAAACCACCCCGACCTTCGGCCACCCCTCCTTGTCAAGGAGGGGAGTTTAAAATGAAGGTTTTGATTTATTAAAGTGGCCATTATTTATCAAGTAACTACAATAACTCCCCTCCTTGGCAAGGAGGGGGCAGGGGGTGGTTGGGTTGATTATATAATTTATAGGTTTAGCAATTTCATGTATAATTATAGATAATGGATTTTGCAAAAGCCTGTTAAATAACATGACTTTAGCTCAGAAGTAATTTATATTACGGTCATTGCGCCTGTCGAAGTGACCATATCTGCAATCTGTAAACTGTAAACTCAAAAGGGAGAAACACCATGTCGCGGGTGAGTTGTTTAGGTATATTGGTTGTTGACGCGTTAAGTGGTCCCATTGAAAGGTACCCGGAACCGCGTATTGTTAGCCAGGTAAATACCCGGTCAATTCGCTTTGCCATTGGTGGTGGTGCGGCAAATACCGGTGGCGCACTGGCAAAATTAGGGATTGAAACAGGGGTGTTTTCAAAAGTTGGTGATGACGCAAATGGTGCCTTTATACTTCGCGAACTTAGTGTATGCGGGGTGGATATAAGTGGAATAAAGACGGATGCCGATAGCAATACCCCTTTCACTTTTGTTGGCATTCATCCGGATGGCGAACGTACTTTTATACATACACCGGGAACAAATATGACATTCAGTCCGGTAGATGTGGATTATGATGCAATTCTTGCGGCAGATTATCTGCTTTATCAGGATTGTTGGGTTTTACCGGGATTTGATGGTGTGCCCGGTGCGGCATTACTGGCAGAGGCAAAAAAACGCGGTGTTGTCACTCTTCTCGACGAATGCTGGGGGTTAGGGCCAAATAAATTAACGTTTGAAGAGATGTTGCCATATTGCAATTACGTTATGCCAAGTTATGATGATATGCTGGCCATTTATCCGGGATTATCGGTGAACGAGGTGGCAATACATTTGCATGATAAAGGCGCGGATACAGTAATATTAAAACTCGGTGCAAGGGGATGCATGGTTTATCATGATACGGTGATGACATTTATCCCGGCATTACCAACAAATGTCTTAGATACAACCGGTGCCGGTGACTGCTGGAACGCCGGTTTTATTGCCGCACTGGCACATGGCGAAAAAGATTTGCTTGCGGCAGCAAAATTCGGCTGTGCCTGCGCGGCATTCTGCATAAGTGCAGTGGGCGGAATGACAGGAATACCAGATTATAATACCGTTAAACAACGCGCGGATGCGGAAGCGGTTTAACTGCGGAATGTTGCTAAAATATGTAGGCATTAAAAAAGACAGAGAAGCAAGGTTTTGCATCTCTGTCTTGTATTATCGCAATCCAATGCGGTGATGAGTTATTTATCTGTTAAAATACCACGATGATATTCCTGTAGCGATTGTACGGTACATTCCTGTCCCCGGGCGGCGCGTATCCCCTGGGCCGATGCTACTGCAGCTGCCGGCGTGGTAATATATGGTATTTTATGCTTAATGGCAGCTTTGCGAATATAACTGTCATCATAGGCACTATCTTTACCACTTGGCGTGTTAATTACCAGTTGTATATCTTTGTTTGCCATTAAGTCCAACAGGTTTGGACGGCCTTCATGTGTCTTTTTAACAACTATTGTAGAAATTCCCTGAGTATTGAAATATTCGGATGTTCTGGTAGTACAATATATAGTGAATCCCATATCTTTAAGGTTTTTTACTGCTGGTAATACCAGTTCCTTATCATGGTTGGCAACTGTAATTAATACCGAACCTTCTAATGGTAAAACATATCCAGCCGCCAATTGTGCTTTGTAAAATGCCATTCCGAAATTATCTGCTAAACCCAATACTTCTCCTGTAGACCTCATTTCTGGTCCCAGCAACGGGTCTACTTCCGGGAACATATTAAATGGGAAAACAGATTCTTTTACACCAACATGCGGATATTTACATGATTTAAGATTTAAATCGGCCAGTCTGGTGCCTAACATAACCTGGGTAGCAATTCTCGCCATTGAAACACCAGTTACCTTAGATACCAGTGGTACTGTGCGTGATGCACGTGGATTTGCTTCCAGAACATAAACCGTATCATTTGCTATGGCGTATTGTATATTCATTAATCCGACAACACCCAACTCAACTGCAATTCTGCGTGTATATTCCTCGATGATAGATAAATGTTTGGCAGAGATAGTGACTGGTGGAATAACGCACGCGCTATCGCCAGAATGGATACCTGCCAGTTCAATATGTTCCATGACAGATGGTACAAATGCCATTTCGCCATCTGCAATGGCGTCTGCTTCTGCTTCGATAGCATTTTCAAGGAACTTATCTATTAAGATGGGCCTGTTTGGTGAAATTTTAACGGCAGCGTTAACATATCGCGTCAACATTTCTTCATCATAAACAACTTCCATACCACGTCCACCCAGAACGTATGATGGTCGTACCATTAATGGATACCCTATCCGTGTAGCAACTAGTAAAGCTTCTTCAAGTGAAGTGGCAGAACCATGCTCCGGTTGTGGAATATCCAGTTTTTTCATCATTTCGGCAAAACGTTCGCGGTCTTCCGCCAGGTCAATACTTTCTGGTGAAGTTCCTAAAATTTTCACACCAGCATTTTCTAATTCTGCTGCGATATTAAGAGGTGTTTGTCCACCAAATTGCACTATAACGCCTTCTGGTTTCTCTTTTTCATATATACTCAGAACATCTTCAACCGTTAATGGCTCAAAATATAATTTATTTGAGGTGTCATAATCGGTTGAAACAGTTTCCGGATTGCAATTGACCATGATTGATTCATAGCCATGTTCGCGAAGAGAAAATGCTGCATGCACACAGGTATAGTCAAATTCGATTCCCTGACCGATACGGTTAGGTCCACCACCAAGGATAAGAACTTTCTTGTTAGGAGACACTGACACTGTATCCGGAGCATTGTAAGTGGAGAAATAATATTCAGCATTTGCGCCACTTACTGGTACCGCTTCCCATGCTTGTCGTAAACCAACTGCTAATCTTTGTTGGCGGATTTCTATCTCTGTTACCCCGAGTATCTGGCTTAAATATCGATCAGAAAAACCATCTTTTTTCGCGCGGATGAGTAATTCGTCCGGTAATGGTCGTGATTTATATGTCAGCAATTCTTCTTCCAGTACAACCAGTTCTTTCATTTGTTCAATAAACCAACGTCCAATAAAGGTAATCTGATGCATTGCTTCCACGGTCATACCTTTTCGAAGTGCTTCATACATAATAAATTGACGTTCTGATGTCGGTTCAGTAAGAAGTTTACGTAATTCTGCTAATGACAAACTGTTAAAGTTTTTTGCGAATCCAAGTCCATATCGTTTCATTTCTAATGAGCGGATGGATTTCTGGAATGCTTCTTTATAATTCTTTCCTATGCTCATTACTTCGCCGACGGCACGCATTTGGGTACCCAGTTTATCAACTGAACCCGGGAATTTTTCGAAGACCCACCGGGGAAATTTGACAACGACATATTTACCACTGGGTGTATATTTTTCAAGAGTACCATCGCGCCAGTATGGTATTTCACTCATGGTTATTCCGGATGCCAATTGGGCAGATATAAGAGCTATGGGGAAACCTGTTGCCTTAGACGCAAGTGCTGATGAACGTGAAGTACGTGGGTTGATTTCTATAACTACAACACGTCCGGTTTTCGGGTCATGTGCGAATTGGACGTTAGTACCACCAATAACACCAATAGACTCCACTATTCGGTATGAATATTCCTGTAATCTTTCCTGTAATGCTTTCGGTACAGTTAACATCGGTGCTACACAGTAACTGTCACCGGTATGTACTCCCATTGCATCAACATTTTCAATAAAGCACACGGTAATCATGTTGCCATCATTGTCGCGTACAACTTCCAATTCCAGTTCTTCCCAACCAAATACTGATTCTTCGATTAATACTTGCCCTATCAGACTGGCAGCAATACCGCGTGAAACAATGACGCGTAGTTCTTCTACATTATATACTAATCCGCCACCGGTACCACCCATGGTATATGCTGGTCTTACAACCACCGGATAACCTAACTCAGATGCTATTTCTTCTGCCTCTTCTACGCTATATGAAGGTTTACTTAAAGGCATCTCAATATTTAGCGCATTCATTGCTTCTTTAAATGCTATACGGTCTTCGCCACGTTCAATGGCATCGGCCTGCACCCCTATAATCTGCACACCATACTTTTCAAGAATGCCTTTTTTGAATAAATCAGCAGTAAGGTTTAATCCGGTCTGACCACCGAGATTTGGCAATACCGCATCAGGTCGTTCTTTTGCGATAATTCGCTCCAGACTGTCAACATTTAATGGTTCCAGGTAAGTATAATCAGCCATGCCGGGATCTGTCATGATAGTTGCCGGATTTGAATTAACCAGCACAATTTCATATCCCAACGCATGCAACGCTTTACAAGCCTGAGTGCCTGAATAATCGAACTCACAGGCCTGGCCAATAATAATTGGTCCTGAACCGATGATAAGGACTTTGTGAATATCCGAACGTTTTGGCATAATTGCCACTCCCCCCAACGTTATTTTGCCGAAAATATTTGAATTATAACTCCGACAAGTAAAATATATCTTAACAAAATTAGGGTTAGAAGAGAATAGAAATAAATATCTTTATATTTATATATCTGATTTTAATTTTTTTGCAGAGTTGTTGATTAGTACCTTAACTTACAAAAATATTGATAAAAAACAAGTATTTTGTAAATTAATGTAATGACCAGATATTCACCGCGAAGGAACTCAAGGAACGCAAAAGAAGATAATAGTAAAAGTTCCTTTGTGTTCTATGCGTTCTCTCGCGGTGAATAGTAAATATTGGGTTGTGGGTGAAACCCACGTTGGTTAAAGTAAAACCCCAACTATGTATAGTGGTTGGGGTTTACTGATTTACAGAAATAATTTAGGTAAATATTCTACCGGTCCCTGATATGCTTCTTTTTCGTCATTGGCAACCGGGTATATATTATTATGGGCAATTATTGCCGCGTCTACCATCGCTTGATATGGGCGGTTGCAGACATCCAGAAAACCGATATTCCAGTTTTCTCCATCATACCTGCCCAGGCATGATTCGTCATATTGGGTAAAGTAATGTGTTCCTATGCACCATGGTTGTGATGCCGCGTCTTCAACGTATCTGCGGTAGGCATTACCGCGTTCTGCCTGGTCTTTTACATGGCCAATGCCACTGCCGGGTAACCCGACATCCAATGCGCCAAAATGCCATTCACCTATCATCACCGGCATATTTAGCTTTTCACTTGCTATCCGCAGATTTTTATTTACTACATCGTCGTAACAATTAACGCTGAATACATCAAAATGTCGCATCCCCTGTATGGCCCAATCCGGTGGTACGGTGTAATAACGCGCGCCAAGGTTTAGGTGGTTTGGGTCAACCCGGCGACATGCCCGGGTTAATATGCCAAAATAACGGTCAACCATTATACTGCTGAAATCTGCCAGGTCATTAATGGCATTTTCGGTTAATGTGTTGCTCCATGCACCCTCTGCTATTTCATTAAATGTGCAGTTTATTTGCCAATTTTCGGCAATTTTGGCGTCGCTTTCGTATTTATCCCGCAGAAAATCTGCTAATTTTGTTCTGGTTTTTGAATTTGGGTTAGTAAACAACATACCTGCTGCCGGGGTTTCTGTGGAAAATCCCCAGGTGGGTTCATTCATCAGGAAATAGCCGATAAATGCCGGGTCATTTATAGTTTCACGTAAAGATTCAGCGTATTGTTCCGCGTCATATTCAAACTCTTCTGCAAATACATCCGGGAAATCGCGATATATAAGTGGTGTATTTTTAGCATGAAAGGTTAATGGACGTACATATGGAAAACCTGCCCTGGCGGCAACCTGCCATTCTGACCAGTTGGCAACAGTATTAAATCCCCATTCGCGCATTTGTCCCAGGCTTATTTTTTCCCAGTTGTCATGCCATTCTTGCGGCCCAAAGGCACGAATAAGATTACAGCCAAGATAATTTATGCCATCATAATTTTTTCGGTAATTTCGTGTCGGGGCATATTCAGTATCCGCACCCGGCAACCACGTTAACGCGTCATGAATACCGGCGATATTCGCATCTGTGTCTACCCGCACGCAATCAAGCCCTGCTGACCAGAAAAAATATCCATCCGGGTCAACTAACCACCAACGTGTGCCATCATTATAAGTGCGGAAAAAACCTGTCCCATCTGTCTTTTTGTTAATCCAACCACCATAACGGGAAAATGCCGATGGAAATTTTTGTGTATCTGTTGCTGTTAGCTGTTGTTGCAATCGGTCAATTAATTCTTCTTCACTGCGGGTTTTCTGTGGCCATTCATGTAATATTGATTGTCCGAATTGATCAACAATTTTACCAACAGGCAATGATGGATACTGCAATAATTCCGGTTCATCTGTTGTTGCCTGCAAAGATGATTGCATCCACTTAACGATACCCGGTGCTTTGCGAAGTGCAGTAATCTCTATTTTATCAACTAATTCCGGTTCTACCCGGTCGCCACCGCACATTGGTTTAAGAAAAGCGCCTTCACGTTCGTAAAGCCAACGGTTTTGCAAGGTTGCATCCATACGCATACGCAAACGTGCTTCGCATTCATTTAAACCGGAATATAAAAATGTAAATCTTCTGCCGGATACAGTTTCTGTCAGTGCCATTTCAAACACTAACAAATTCTTACCATGTACCAGAAAGTCGAAGGTTAGCCAATTCATGCCTGTTAAAGTACCAGCAGGGAACGAATAAGATATACCGTCGCCGGATTCATAAGCGACATAACTGTTATATATCCCAGATTCAATAGTTATTTCAACTTGTCCGCTTTTTTCGTAATTATTGAAAAAATAAGATTTGTTTTGCATTTTATTATCCTTATATTATTTTGCCAAATAGTTTCGTTTACGGTCACTGCTCGTTGTCGATGTGACCATTCTCAGGTATATTCATCATTAAAAGTGAAAATCCTGTAATTTAAACAGGCTTTTGCAAAACCTAATTAATTCTATTTTTTCTGTAGGGAATGCCGTCCCCGGCATTCCCTACAATTCAGACAGGTTTTGCAATTACCTCTAAAAAGAAACAATTTTATACTAATTCCTAATAAATTTTATTGACACTACTGATACGATTGTGTAAAATTGTTTAGCAAATCGGTTCACTAATACTTTTAAAGGAGGTTAATGTGAAAAATTATCGTAATCGTCAGGGATTCACACTTATTGAATTGTTGGTAGTAATAGCCATTATTGCTATTCTTGCCGCAATTTTGTTTCCTGTATTTGCGCGTGCGCGTGAGAAAGCAAGGCAAACAACATGCACCAGCAATCAGCGTCAAATTGCCGCGTCTATCCAAATGTTTGCTCAGGACCATGAAGAGCAATTGCCTAATACCAGTTCAGTATGGAGTGACATTAAGGTAGACCCGGGTGCTCTAATTTGTCCATCACTGGGTAAAAACACTCCAAATGGTTATGGTTACAGCGGTAATGTTGCCGGCAATAGCCTGGGTAAGTTTGATGACCCATCATCTGCTGTAATGACAACAGACGCCATTGCAAATACCGGAAATCTTATTTATATTCCAGACAACGCTGATTTTCGGCATACTGGTAAAAGCGTCATGTCTTTCATGGATGGCCATGTTGATATGAAAGATATCAATACATCATTTGACCTGATTTGCATTACCCCAACAAATTTAATGCCCACAGTAGCAAGTGCTTCCAAAATCACTTCAGCCAATTCCACCGGTTGGTATTCTTTTAGTGAAGATGCCGGAGTAACAGTTAACGATGCTAAGTGGATAACCCAGATGAAAGCGTCTGCTGCGGGAACGGGTGTCAGTGGTATTGATATCTTTATGAACCATGATGGTGGCAGTACTCCTACATCAGTATATTTAACCAGAACAATACCAACATTACCTTCCGGCACTGTATGGTGGATGGTAAAATGTAATACTAAGATATTGTATTCATCCGCGACAGTACCGAATGGTGGCGGCGACCCACGTACCGGTGGTTATTGGAAACTGCTTGACCCGACATCAACCCAAATCGCAAATTATTTCTTTTCAACCGGTCGTACCGGATACGAAGCCCAGGTTGCATTTAATAGCGGTTTGACCGGCGCGACAGATGTATTATACAGTGCCGCAGGTGCTGGTTCCGCAGGTGGCGGATGGGTGCCGGACGCGACCGGATTAAAGGTATATTCACTGATTACCACCACCAACCAGATGAGAATATTAGGGTATAACGGAAAAATTATATTTTATTATGGCACAAACAAAAAAGAAATCTCAACTGCCAGTTGGAACAATCCCGGTAAATTGCGGTATGAACTGGTACGCGGACAGTCTGGTGCTGCCATGGGAATTACTGACTTAAAGATGGGTTCCGGACCGTCAACATTGTAAAACGAAAGTCCAGAATAACATCATATCTTCGTTCAAATCCCCTGTCTTTAAATTGGCGGGGGATTTTTTATGGGCAGATATTTTAATACGCGAAAACTAATTAACACAATCGATGTAATATTTCGCAACTAAATTAATTACCTATTATCTAATATTGTGACAGACAACTGTTTAAATGATAAGATTGGTTACATCAAACTTTAAACAGATTGATAGGAAGGATATATTTTTATGTTTCAGTTACGCGCGATTATGGCATTCTTTTGTTTTAGCTTGTTTTCATTGTCATTTGCCGGTGGATTAACATCGGTAATAACCGCGGATCTATTTGATACCGCCAAATGCGAGGCATTTGTGGATGGACAAAAGGTAAACACCGCATCACCCGCGGCGTTATCCACCACGTTTGGTTTATCGACTGAAAATGCCGGATGGAACACCGGTGCGGTGATAGCTAAATCAAGACATTTTCGCGTCGCGTTTACACGACCTGTAAATATTGGCACCCTGATAACCCCGGATTACCTGGGGGCAAACAAAGTTCCTTTGAGACAGATAACCGGTACCTTTGTGAGTATCTTAAAAGCCGACGCGGCATATCCCGGTGATGTTATGAACAGCGCGCAGTGGATAGTATTGCGTCCAGGCATGGTTAAATATTTGCCAAAGGATACAAAAACCCGTGCTTTGCGTTTTTCTGATGTAATGGATAAAGCAGATGCCAAACCGCGCGATATGCAGATGGGAAGAGTAGTTTGTATACAGGAACGTTGTTATAATGCCCTTGATTTGGGACGGGTAACTAAAGTTACTGATGCCGGTATATCTGAATTAACAATTGCCGCGTGGCGTATACGCCAGCAAATTATTGGCGCGATATTATTTTTGGAGAAACCTGCCGATTTGCGAATGGAGATGTTGGACCCGACAGAAGAAAAGGTTCCGGCGACTGCCGCGAAAGGAAATTGGTCTCAACCGGTTGATACCGTTGCTGCCGGCACAATAGTAAAAATGGATTTCCCTAATCCTGCCGCAATATGGGCAGTTAAGGTGCGTGGACCGGTTGTACCAGAAAAAACTGATGGTGTTATTAATGTTATTACTCCACTGGTAGCCCTGGGTGACCGTGCGGAATCACCGGGAATGGAACCACAAGCGCCATTTAACATTAATTATAATATGCCAATGGACGGTTTCATGGCATTGGATATCCATGATAAAAAAACAGGAAAATTAGTACGCAGGTTGATTGGCGAAACCCCACGAGATAAAGGCACGACACAGGAACCGTGGGATTTGAAAGATATGACCGGGACAGTGGTGCCACCTGGAGATTATACCTGGAACGCCATTGCCCGACCGCAATTTAAATTAACATATGAAATGACATTGTATAACGCCGGTATTCCCGGATGGTGGGCGCCAGAACCGGCAAAAGGCGGCGGTGGGTGGTTGGCGGACCATTGCCCGGGTAGCAGTGTTGCTGCCATTGGTGACCGGATGTGGATAAGCAGTCCGGTTGCGGAAAGC
>CAZNLA010000182.1:3589-10048 GCA_964573385.1 uncultured bacterium | reverse complement strand
ATAAAAATATCCTGAAAATCATTGATTTTTAGGATCTATGGGATTACTGTGAAAATCGTATGTATTGCTACAATGTGCATCCGCACTGCTCCATAAATAATCTTTGGCGGATTCAACTAATTTTGCTCTTACCGGGTTGCGTTCTACATATCTGATTGCGTGCCAGAAATGATTTTCATCTAAAACTGATGCATAAAATCTTCCTTGCCATACATGACCGATTGAATCATAGTTACTATTAAAATATTTGGAATAAAGCGTATTAATATCCCTGAATGCATTTGAAAAACTATCAATCTTTTCAGGAATTGCAACAATGTGCACATGGTTTGGCATTAGACAATATCCAAAAACATCAACACCATATTTAGAGAAATTTTTATGCAGCAAGTTCCTGAAAAACAGAAAATCTTTTTTTTGTTTGAATATCTTTTTTTTGTTTGAATATCATATTTTTGTGATCACCACGTTGAGTAATATGATGCGGTAATCCCGGTACAACAATTCGTGCGCTGCGAACCATACAGTCTCCTTATTAAAATTGGTATTAAAATCGGTGGGACAGACACTCTCGTGGCTTCGCCACTCGGTGTCAGTCCCTGTAACGCAATCCATCTGTGTTTAAATGACATGATAAAATATATGGAAAATTATAGCACTTTGTTAATGCAATATTTACAAATAATTACAAACATTATGATAACATGATGGGACAGACACTCTCGTGGCTTCGCCACTCGGTGTCAGTCCCTGTAACGCAATCCATCTGTGTTTAAATGACATGATAAAATATATGGAAAATTATAGCACTTTGCTAATGCAATATTTACAAATAATTGCAAACATAATGATAACATGATGGGACAGACACTCTCGTGGCTTCGCCGCTCGGTGTCAGTCCCTGTAACGCAATCCACCAGTGTTTAAATGACATGATAAAGTACATGGAAAATTATAGCACTTTGCTAATGATGTTTCTACTTCTCCACATTCATAAACTCACCTAACTTAGCTGCCACCATTTCAGCAATTATACCATTGGCTTTGGCTGATGTATGCACTCCATCCGGGTAAAACTCTCTCTTTTTCTCACAATCAGCAAGTCCAATATTAGTATTAGTTGATAAATCTACCAATGCATCGGCGTATTCGGTGTAATGATCACGCATTATTTGATTCAATGCTATTCGGCGTGCTTCAAAATCTCCTCCAGCATCGCGGGGCAGTATAGTCATTACTATTATTTTCTTCCATCCGGCTTTGCGACGTGCCAGACAGAACTGTTTAATGGCCTCATTTGCAGCTTCAGCAGTTGCTTTATTAACAACTAATTCATTCGTACCTTCCCATAATACCAGCACACTGCGTCCAGTGCTTCGTTTCAGTTGCGCATCTACAGCTACCGGAGCCATCTCGGTCAATCCCTGGGTAGTAATTCCGCCTTTGCTGATATTGTACCAATGCGACAGTCCGGGTATTTTTGCCGCTGCCTGAGCGGTCCAGGTTTTGCCATTGCCGCAATACATACCGGTAGTGATAGAATTGCCAACAAAAGTGACTAAATCGCTTTTTTCATCAGGAAATAATGATGACCATTTTTTAAATAGATAATCATGTATTTGCGTCGATTGCTTTTCACTATGTGCAGTGGAGTAAATCAGTAATTCTGCTAAATTACCATTAAAAATACCAGCTGTTGAATAGGCAAACAACAATAAATCAGTCATTTCACTCGGAGTATCTTTACCGATTGGTTTTCCTACCAATATACCATCAACATAAAATGATCGTTCAGTTCCTTTGCGCACAAAAGTAAGAAGATGCCACTGACTATCTTCAACTTCGCTGTTGCCATTCGTGCTGCCAGTAGAAGTAAAAAGAGTCGGACGTGCACCAATAGTCCACCCAGCGGCACAAAACTCAGTTTTATTATCACTGCGAAATGCAATAATAGGTGTGTAACCTGGTGCAGCTTTAACCAGTGCATATACAGTCATCTGACTAATTGTTGCAGTGACACCTTTTGCCAGCATTTGACCGCCTTTTACCACCATCATCCCGCTATCTTTGACATATTGAGGTTGGGTTCCGACAGTTTCCTGTATTAAATCATGCCCCAACCCGCTTTTATCTTTCCATGTTGTAACATGGTTGGCTTCAATTTTCAAGGTTTCTGTATCAGCCGCATCAAACCAGCCAAGCATATCTTTCTTTAATTCATCAGCTAATACAGGTGGTTTGATGGTTTCATTTTTCGATGATTCATCAGCTATTACAAAAGTAATCATCATTACACTTATCGCAAATATTAAAAGCTTCGCAATTTTTTTCATAATTAAAAGTTTCCCTTATGACAGTGACCGCCAAAATCGGCGGCCACTGCAATTTAATAAGATTTTACTTTAGTTTATTCCGGCCATACAACAGATGTCATGCTTCCTACTTTAAGATTGTCCATGTATACAGACAATCCTGTTGGAGTGCTGTCAGAATCTAATCTGAAATAGTTGTAGTTGCCATTATTTACCATAGTGCAAACCGCCGGGTCGTACCATGGGGTTACCGCACCTTTATATAGATATTTGTAAGCAACAGCATCAACCGTACCTGCCGACATATCAAATATAAATACCCAGTGATACCAGACGTTTTTCTCTATTTCCGGACTTGTTAACGTTGAAGAACCGCGAAGCTCCCAATGCCCGGGATTAGTAACATTTCCACTACCATCGGTATATCCCTTATAAATGAAAAAGAAGTCATTTTTATTATTTACTATAGGAGTTCGAATATCGAAACCATGTTGGATATCAGTATTCGCAATCCCTTTATAATCATTAACCACTTTATCAAGCATAACATCAAACTCAACGCACTGTATGTTTGGGCTAGGGGTACCATTGCCCGCACCATTTGCAGTCTGGAAGAAACATGTACCACCGGCAAGTGCGGAATAACCACCACCATCAACCTTCAAAGAGTTTTTTAATAATGACAGAGGAGAAGCGACAACATTACCGAGAGTTGCTGCCCATGGCAGTGACGAACCTGTTGCAGTTAAACCATTTATTGTTGCACCTTTTGTTCTGGTATCAAAGGTCTCATTAATAGGTACATAACTGGGATACACGGTTGAACGCGGTCCGGGGGTATAATCTTCAAAAACAGTAAGATTGCCGTCAACATGACCGTCTAAATAACTTGCCAGCGATTTACCGGAATGACGTAAATCAAGGTCATCAATGTTATAGCCAACATTGGCATAGGTGTTGTAGGAAGTATTCACTATACTTGCGGTATGCTGGCCATCAAAGGTAACCGGTACTGATGTTGGATCGTTAAAAGTTCCTACAGATTGACTGGCAGCACCACGGTAATAACAATAACCATTTGGAATATTCTTGCCTTCTGTCGGACATACCAGTACCGCCGGGTCTATCTTGATTGACGACCAGATATTGCTGGCATCCGGCATCATTTCTTCATGGTCCTGGGCATACATTTGAATTGTTACAGCAATTTGTCGTTGGTTGCTGGTACAGGTAGTCGCTCGCGCTTTTTCGCGTGCCCTGGCAAATACCGGGAACAAAATAGCGGCCAAAATAGCAATTATGGCTATCACGACCAGCAATTCGATGAGGGTGAAACCTTCGCTTCTTTTTTGAGTAAACATTTATTTGTCTCCTTTATACCTTTATATTTTAGCAGGAAGGGCAGAAATAATAAATACTCTGCCCATCCTACGTTGAAATTTTAATTGATTCTAAATTACTGTCGGCAATTCAGCATCAGTTACTAAATAGATATTATTTGCTTTTAAAGCAAATGTGCCACCGGATAATTTTTCATCCGTTGACAAATTAGTCACTGCACCAGGTAAATTTACCTGCCTGTCAGCAAAATTCCAAATTATCGCTTTAGTTCTTTCAATGTCATGCCATACCACCGCCAAACCATCCTGTTGCAGATAACGAACATTCATTGAGGAAAGATTATCGTGGTAAACCTTCAACATGTTAACCTGTTCTTTACTCCAACGCTGATCTATTCGAACTTTATCAGCATTGAACATCGCAGTTGACGATGCCAATCCTGCTTTGTGAGCAAGACCATAAAAATCCGCTGCCATAGACAAATCTTTTTGAACAACTATCGGGTTATTGGTTGGTACAGTGGTATAGTCATTTCCAAGTCCAACGCGATAACAAATAAATATGGTATCCATATTATATGAGGACGGGTGGCCATGACACGGTTTACCGAATGGGCCGAAAGATTCAATCTCCATATTTATACCCGCATCCTGTATTGACTTAACCATGGAAAGGCATCCTTTCCACATGGTGTGGGGTGAACAATTGCGATAACTGACCGGCATAAATCCAAGATTATAGAAACTGTCAAAGAAAAGCGCTGTCAATCCGGTTTCTTCAGCAATTTTCAGGTGACTTTCCACAAAATAATTAAGCGCATCGGGAACTGAAAAATCAAGTACGCTCATGCATCCGGCGTATGCTCCGCCATATTTGAGACGGCAATCCTCCAACAGCACAAACCAACCCTTTTCATCACGTTCAGATGCATTAACCGGGCTTGCAAGCGACTGGTCGTTGTTGGTCCATATCATTACCTGCACATCCTGCTCTGCACATTTGCTGACGAAATCCTTCACACCAGCACTGCCACCAAACATATCTGCTATTTCGTATTCATGTCCACAGCACATATTCCATTGCCATTTACCTTTCAATGGCGCATCTTCTGTCATTGACGATTTCTTCAGATTATCAACAAAAATTCGCTTTGCACCAATGTTAGCCGCCGCCGGAACCAGATCTTTATAATAATCTTCTATTTGGAAATTACGCCAGAAGTTCTGATACAGGTCAATAACCATCGGTTCATCTTTAATACCATATTCCGCGCGGGCACGATTATCCACCGTGTCAGATACCCATGTCCAGATATTCTGTTGGTCTACAACTGTCTTTTCGCCCTTATTAATCAAAATTGACTTTGCCGCAGTGCTAGAATTCTTTGTGTTATCAAAAATATGCTTATCAAAGGTCTTCAATTCAGCCTTGTTGGCATCACGACATATTACTGAACGAATCAGTTCAACCCGCTCAAACACACCCACCATGGTAACATCACCCTTGAATTGAAAATCAAATGAACCATGTCCCGCCCAACGCGGCAAGTTGTGGGTCATTACCGGGTTTTGTCCGCCATCAACCAGGAAAAATAAAAAGCCTTCAGTTGACCATACGGTATCCTTGTCAAACGTCACAACTGGTGGAGAACATGATGATTGGGTATAAACTGTACTGCCAACGACATCTCCGCCTAATTCCCAACTCGCCATATCTAACAGATAAAATAACGCGATATCATTGCTGTTATATTCATAATGGTAAGAAAACCCACTAAAATCAATGCCATTGAATGAATCATTCGCATTTTTAATTACAACATCTAATTCTCCCAGTCCTGATATAACCTGCTTATCCCAATCGCCTAATTCATGAATGGGGTCAAAACTGTGGTCTCGCATCTGTTTAACTTGCATCGGTGAAAATTCTGCAGTCAGCCGAATTCGAATTTCATCAGCACCGACATCAACACCTTGAAACTTCAATGCGGTTAACTCACTGCCGGAAAACGATTGTGTAACCGGACGAAGTGGTAAACGACCAGAACGAACTACCGTACCATCAATTGCAATAGCACCCAGTCCGAGAAAATTATCACCTTCTGTTAGAACTTCAAAAGATGATCCACCTAATTTAAACTGTTTTATTGTCATTTTCATTACCTTAAAATACATCTATAATATACCTGACAATTATAGCAATCTTTTTCAGCTTTGCAATAGTTTTTTTTGTCAAATCTTAAATTATTGCAATTTATGATTAATATGTATACAATATCATCATACTACTTAAGGAATATTACTAATGTTACAGCAAATTAAATCCCGTGCTGAAAGATACCAGCGATTTTACAATTCAAACAAACCCGGTGACTTATTAATTGTTGTTCGTCAGGACCCTTACTGGGTAAGGAAGAAAAACCTGTTTGAATACGATTTTACTACCGGTGGTCATTTAGAAATGGCAGAAGATATGGCGAAATGCGCGGAAGGAATGCTGGAATGGAGCGAAGAAGCAGAGGATGATTTGATTCCCTGGATGACCCCTGATTTAGGTATTGCTATTCATCACACCTTTATATTTGATCTGCCAATACAATTTTCTGAATGGACAAGTTGGGCACCACATCCACTGAGTGGTGATGACGGATATAGTCGCTTAAATGAGGTAATTTATAATCCGGATAATCGTTGGGTGGTTATAATGAAGGAGATGGTTAAATATTGGGGTGCGCGTAAAAATCAACCATATCTTTTCAATGGGCATAACCATTATTCACCACTGGATTTGGCAAACGCTATTCGGG
>CAZNLA010000182.1:0-3579 GCA_964573385.1 uncultured bacterium | reverse complement strand
ACTAATTTGGGTCGGTGTTTTACTAAGCCGTATGAAATGAAATTTTTACCGATTTTTATGAATATCCGGAGGAAGTAACTGAACTGATGCAAAGATGTACGGAAACAATAATTGCTTTTGAAAAAGAATTACGTGATTTTATTCCTGCCAATAATCCCGGAATGCCTTTCTGGGGTGCAATGGCACCAAAAGGCGCAATCTTTATGTCAGAAGACACCATGGATATGTGTGGCCCTAATGTTTCAACAGAATGGGGACAACCATGGAGTAACAAGGTAAAAGAAGAGTTTGGAACCGTGGCAATTCATCACCACATGATGGGTGCAAACCTGCAAAGCGTAATTGGCAGTTATGTCGAAAATTCTATAATTCAAATATCAAATGACCCTAATTGCCCACCTGCAACAAGTCGGCTTAAGGAATTATATGAAGCATCAAACGGAAATGCACTGATGTTTGATTGTAGCATAGAGGATCTACCCGAAATTGCTGACCAATTAAAAGGTATACGCGCGATAGTAGTAACTGCAACCGGAACAAATAAAGTCGCTGCAAAAGACGCGGTTAAAATGATAAGGGATATATCTAATATTTCATAATAAAAAAAACACCCCATCTTTATTTATAATGATGGGGTGAATTTTTATTGCCTTAAAATCTACTCTATATTTGATCTTTTAACCAAAACAGCAACAGCATTAACAGTGTCAGATGCCGGAGTCGTCACCCCATTACTTATATCTTTCCATGATTTTGCTGTTATTTTAACGGACTGGGTTGGTGGATTACTGGTATTTATAACCTGATTACTTACCGCTACTAATCTGACAAAAAATCTTAAACTATCACCTTGTTTTATAGTATATGATGCCCATCCACCACCAAATATCTTAGCAGTGCGGTCAACACCATTAAAATCAAATACAGATACTTTCCATTTACTATCAATGGTTGAACTACTGCTTATTACAAAGATATCAGGAGCGTTACCATTATTTTTTACAGTTATGCTAAACTCACTTTGCTGATTTACAGGCTGATCTATTTGTACCGTCTGTAAATTACCAGTATTATTTATTACACCTGCACCAAGAACTGCGCTACCACCTTTTGAATTAGCAATCATCGCGTCAACACCAGCAGTCTGAACAAATGATACTGTGGTAAAGGTTCTTACCGCAGACCATGCTCCTGAAGTACTTCCCTGCTTTGCCCGTACTCTCCAATAATAAACTGTGCTATTTAATAAATTTGTTGCAGCCAAACTGGTAGTGGCAGAACTAAATGCTGATGACGTAAGGAAGTTAGAATCTGTTGATAACTGAATATCATAAGCGGTTGCGTTAGTAACTGAAGACCACGTAAATGTTGTGTTCAATGGAACATTTAACGCATTATTAGCAGGTGTAATTAATGTAGGTGCAGATAATTGCGTTGTTGCTGCGGTAGTAGTGAAATACCATACAGATGACCAGTTACTATCAATGCTCCCGCTGTCAGTTGCTTTTACCCGCCAATAATACCGGGTATTAGCGGTTAATGTCGCATTGCTTGTTAAACTGGTACCAGTTAATGAAACGGCATTGGTAAAACTATTATTGGTGGCATATTCAACTGTATATTTCACAGCGGTTGAGACTGCCTGCCAGGTTAATGTTGATGCTAATGCGACACCGGTAACCCCATTTGCAGGAGATGTTAAAGCAGGGGCGGAAATTTTTTGAGTAGATACTGTAGTAAAGCTTGCAGATGAAGCACTACTCCACCCGGAAGTATTACCAGCTTTTATTCTCCAGTAATATTTAACACCTACTGATAAGTTGCTTAAATTATATGATGTAGTTGTTACATTCTGAAGATTAACTATCGGATTAGTAAAAGCAGAATCAGTTGAAACTTCAACTGAATATAGAGTAGCATTAGAAACCGGTTGCCAGGTTAAAGTCGGTGATGTTACGACACCGGTTGAATTATCTGCCGGAGAAGTTAAAACCGGTGCTGACAACGATAATGAGTTAATAGTAAAATCTACCGCACTTTGGCTGGAAACAGTATTATTTACAACAGAACTTACTTTCACCCTGTAATCAGTACCTGACGCCTGTGATATCGGAATAGCCCAGCTGTATGAACCATTATTCACCACACTGGCTGCAATGGTTTTATCAAATACCCCACCCTTATACAATTCGATTCCAACATTTCCGGTAAATCCGAATGATGTCCAGGTTATCTTTTGTGTGCTGCCACTTTGCCATTGTACATTAGTATTTGGTGATGTTATTGTAACTGTTGATAATGATGTTCCTATCGCTATATTACCTACATATAATGTGCCATCGGCGCCAATAGCAGGACTTGAATATGTTTTTGCTACAGTAACGAATATCCAACGTTGCACACCATTAGAGTTTATTGAATAAATATTTGCATCATCAGCAGATACATAAATATTCCCTGCGGCATCAATAGCCGGATTATTTATAATTGAACCGCCGGTAGCGTAAGACCATTTTTTAGAACCATCAGGTTTAATAGCATATAGATTTTTATCTTTCGAACCGACATATATTGTGCCATCAGTAGCAATTGCCGGACTTGATTCTACCTCGTCACCAGTAATAAAAGTCCATTTTAATGTTCCATCCGGTTTAATAGCATATAATTTATTATCCAGTGAACCGACATATATTGTGCCATCTGTCGCAACCGCAGGTATAGACCTTACTGCACCACCGGTACCATAAAGCCACTTTTTTGTGCCATCAGTCGCGTTTAGCGCATACAAATGATTGTCATTACACCCTATATAAATTGTTGACCCGTCAGAACTTAGTGCCGGACTGGACGAAACCGACCCTCCAGCGAGAAAAGACCACTTTAAAGTGCCATCAGGTTTAACAGCATAAACATTTTTATCCTCACAACCGAAATATATAGTGCCATCAGGTCCAACAGCAGGGCTTGAATTCACCACATCATTAGTTTTGAATACCCACTTATTAGTACCTGTTGCCGGGTCAACCGCAAATAAACTTGCAGAACCATAATAAATTGTACCATCCGCGGCAACTGCAGGTCCGGAAACCACCGGCACCGTTGAAGTAGCGGTAGACCATTTCTGGGCACCATCATTAGGATAATAACAATGTATTTTCATTAAAACACAACCGGCGGAGATACAACCATTTGTACCGATTACCGGACTGGAATCAAAACGATGCGCGGAATAATCCAGCCATTTAATAGTAGGATTTGCCGGTCCGATATATTGGCTGCGTCCGGTACGTTGCAAGTCATGCCCACGCATTGGCCACGCGGTATTTCCCAATTGGGCGAAAGTGGTTGATAATACAAAGATTATCATAGATAACAGAATAATTGCTTTTTTCATTTTTATACTCCACAACTCTTGCGGTTATTTACTTTCAGTAGATTTTCGTCCTATAATTCAACCGATTTACTAATTTCTATACGAATATCTTACCAAAAAGTTGCAACAAAAAGAATAAAATATATCTTATTAAGTAAGTATTCGGTAAACCCCATATATTTACGATAAAATTACAATAATAAGAA
>CAZNLA010000181.1:0-10177 GCA_964573385.1 uncultured bacterium | reverse complement strand
GAGACCTTTTGAACGGAGATGACGGCAAAATAACCCTCTAACTGCGGAAGTTGGGCTAATGGTCCGTATATGCGAGCATTACCGATATTTTTAGCAGTTGCTATGTTAATACTTGTTGGTTTCCGGTCAGCCTGGATTGCGACGATAATCAGTATATTGCTTATTATCGTCGCTCCATTTTTGCATAAGCTTATATTTATAAAATTGTTGGTTCCGGACAATAATTCATCTTATAATGGTTCCGATAATATGCTAATTTTACAGATTATCGGAATGATGTCGATATTAATCAGTACGATGTTACTATTATGGTACTTCTACAATGCTTTAATGCAAACATTGACAGCACAACAAAAAACGACAGAATCATTACAGAATGAAATAATAAATCGTGACGCCGCGTTACAAAAGTTAGAACAGGAAATAGTTGAACGCAGACGGCTGGAATACGAATTGTCACGGATAAGCGACAATGAACGTCAAACTATGGGGCAGGAAATACATGATGGTGTGTGCCAACAACTAACCGCAGCACGATTACGAAGCCAGGTATTGGAACGTCGTATTGAATATGGTGAAATTCTGACAATAAAAGAAATTCAGGCACTTTCAACATTACTCGAGGAAACAATTAACGATGCATATAATTTGGCACAGGGTTTATACCCTTTGGAACCAAAACCGGGTGCGTTAAAGGTAGCATTACAAACATTGGCGAGACGCACACAGTCTATTACAGAGATAAATTGTCAGTTTGTATCAAATGATAACACAGATATACACGATCATGTCTATGCACAGCATTTATTCCGAATAGCACAGGAAGCAGTCAGTAACGCAATACGTCATTCCGGCGCAGACCAGATTGATATTTTGCTGGAACGGGATAATGATGCAATGGTTCTACAGATTGATGATAACGGTTCCGGATTAAATGCTAAACATATCAATGGAATGGGAATGCGTACGATGACATATCGGGTAAAATCTATGAATGGAAAATTTTCAATAAATACACAACCATCCGGTGGTACATCTGTTTATTGTCGTATTCCATTGATAGATACTGCACTTGCTAATGTTACCGATAAAGATGTGGATAATGATGACAGAAAATAAGACTTCTTCCGCCAAAAATACAATTAAAATATTAGTTGTTGACGACCATCCTGCTATATTTGAAGGACTGACGTTACTACTTGCGTCTGAAGGAATAAATGTTTGCGCAAATGCAAATAATATTGATGATGCTATTAAACATGCAGATAAATATAAACCGGATATGGCAATAGTCGATTTATCACTGGGTAAAAAAAATGGGTTGAATCTTGTAGCTATATTACATAAACGCGGTATACCCATAGTGGTATATTCAATGCATGAAGATGCCATGCATGTAGATGGAGCAATTACCGCCGGTGCATTAGGTTATGTTACAAAAAGAGAATTTAATAAAATACTGGTAGAGGCCATTTATTCTGTTATTGACGGACGCAGATTTATCAGTCCTAATGCCGCCATTGAATATAATAAACAGCCTGAAAGTTTACAATATCGTAATTTGAGTGATCAGGAACGCCATATATTCCAATTATTAAGTAATGGTGACGGAACTCAGCAAATTGCTGAGTTGTTGGGTATCAGTACCCGTACTGTTGAATCTTACTATGCCCGTATTCAGGATAAATTGGATATTAACAGCATGCGTGATTTACGTCGTTATGCGATAAACAACCGAATTAAATAAGAAATCAGGAAATCTTCTAATTTTCACCATGCTTTCATTTTTAAAGTAAAATATGCTTAAAAGGTCGCTTCGACAGGTGTAGCAACCGGTTACTGAAATTGTAAAAATAACCTTAAACAGATGTCACGTGTTACTCTTTTTTATTTCAAACCCCATAATTCTATAATTTTTCAAACCTCTTTGTAAGGGATTTCCCTTACATACAATTGATATATCGGGTGTTATAATGAAGAATAATCAGGTAATCACACTACTACATGTTACTTAAAGAAATATCAAATACGAAAACTATTGATATTAACTTTAATAGTAAAAGGGGATAAAATGAAAAATCACACTCTACTAATGTTTCTCTTCCTGCTTTTTGTAAGTATTTCAGTCCATGCTTCATCAACAAACTTTACTTACCAGGGACGATTAACGCAAACAGGTATACCACCCACCGGTAATTATGACTTTCAATTTGCCTTATATGATACGGCAACTGATGGTACCCAGATAGGAACAACTGTTGATACAACAGGAGTTTATGTTTTAAAAGGTATTTTCACTGTAAACCTTGACTTTGGCATATCGGCATTTAATGGTGATGATCGTTTTTTATCCATTTCTGTCAGACCGGGTGGAGTTGGCGAATATACAGTATTATCGCCACGACAACCTTTAACCGCTGCACCGTATTCTCTTTTTGCCCGTGGTGTAAAATGGTCAGATATTGTTAACCGACCGGCCACTTTTGGAATCTATAATGCAGGTGCCGGATTAACGTTGGCTGATAATACTTTTAGTATTACTGACGGTGCTATAACAGACAGTATGATAACAAGCCTTGCGTGGAATAAAATAACCGGAGCACCGGGCAGTTTTTCACCCAGTGGTGCTGCCGGTGGCGATTTAACTGGTTTATTTCCGAACCCAACGATTGCTACCAATGCAGTGACCACAACAAAAATTGCGGACGGTGCAGTGACTGATGCTAAGATTACTGGTATAGCGTATAGCAAAATTACCGGAGCGCCGACGATCCCGACCACGTTGCCACCTAATGGTACAGCAGGTGGCGACCTGACCGGCACATATCCCAACCCGACTATTGGCACCGGAAAAATTACAAATATCAATCTTGCGGCAGACGCGGCGTCATTAGCAAAGGTGACAAATAACGGTATGACAATGAGCGGAACTAATGTTGGCATTGGTACAACCACTGCTGGCTTCCCTCTCACATTTTCTAATTCTACCGGTGCGAAAATTTCATTTTATGGCCAAAGCGGTAATCATACCGGCATAGGAATTTCTTCAAGCCTGTTGCAACTATATACAAATCTTAATACTGCAGGTATCGCTTTCGGTTACGGAAGCAGTGCAAGCTTTACAGAAAATATGCGCATTCAGGGATCGGGTAATGTCGGTATCGGTACCACAGCACCGGCTACAAAACTTGATGTTAACGGCACCGCAAAGATGACCGGATTCCAATTAGGAACTACTGCTACTGCCGGACAGGTGCTAACCACCAGTGCTACCGGTGTTGGTACCTGGCAGGCGTTACCCACCACCGCTACACCAACTGGTGCGGCAGGCGGAGATTTGACAGGTACATATCCTAACCCAACTATAGCTACCAGTGCGGTAACCACAACAAAAATTGCGGATAGCAACGTCACAACTGCCAAAGTGGCGGATAACGCGATTACCAATGTGAAAATAGCATCAGATGCCGCCTCGTTAAATAAAGTTTCTGGTGGTGTCATGACATCAACCGGTTCGGCCATCGGTATCAATACCACTGTTCCAATGTCAGGTTATCTCCTGGATGCCCAGGGTGATATCGCAATTGGGGTGGGTATTCCCAATGGACCAAATGGTACTGAAACGGTTGACCAACAGCAGAATGAATATATCGGTTCACTTAGTGGCACTGATTTTGGGCAGTCATTTACCGCCGGACGAACCGGATATCTGGCGAAACTGTATTTGATTTCAGGTGGGAATAATCTGTCCGGTGCCCGCTTACGGATATATGCCGGCGAAGGATATGCTGGCACACTGCTGTATACCCAGGCTAATATAACATTGGACGCCAGTAGTTTTTTAAATATTAGTCAACCATTCGCCATCACAACCGGACAGAAATATACTTTCCGTCTTGATGGCGTTAGTCTGCCGCTTGGTTATAGTACAGAAGTGTATCAATCAGAAATCTATACTAATGGACAACAATATACAGGCACTGTTGCAGTACCCACCAGTGACTTATTCTTTGCTGTATATGTACAATCCAGCGCGTCTATTGATCGGCGTGCACTGGTGACAAGACTGGGGCAAGTAGGTATCAATACCGTTGTACCTGGTACTGGTCTAGCGTTGGATGTAAACGGCAAGACGAAGACTACCAGTTTTCAACTCGGTAGCACCGCCACAGCAGGGCAGATTCTTACGACAGATGCCACTGGCACCGGCAGTTGGTCATCAATCCAATCGGTTCTTGGGTCGGCCGGTGGTGATCTCACCGGCAGTTACCCGAGCCCTACCATTGGCGTTAATAAAGTAACTAACACGAAACTTGCCAGTGATGCTGCCAGTTTAAATAAAGTATCTGGTGGTATAATGACAGCCGGTACCAGTGGTGTCAGCATCGGCACATCCACTATTCCGGCAAATCCTTTCCTTGTTAATGGTTTTGACAACAGCATAATCAAGTTTGGACAGACAACATATTCACAAAGTCAGGGGATTGGCGCTGCGGATACAGTATGGCAGTCCTTCACAGCTACGTATACCGGTACGTTGTCAACTCTCGAATTATATGCAGACAGCGGTGCCGTATCGCTGACATTGAAATGTTATACGGGAGAAGGAACTGGCGGCACATTACTTTCTACTCAAACAGTGACTATGGCAAATGGATTAAATCAATGGAAAGTTATGACACTCACCACACCGCTGGCAGTAACCGCTGGCACGCAATACACCTTTGTGCTGACTGGCGCAGCCTGGACTTCATATTACCATACCAGCAATCCGTATTCCGGTGGTCGCGGTTCTGTGCCATCCGGTGTAAGCACGGTAGATTTGCAGTTCCGTTGGACATATAATACCAGCACTTTTGACGGTGGTGCATTGATGGTTCAAACCGGAACTATGAATGTCGGCATTGGTACCAGCACACCCGGTACACGTCTGGATGTCGCCGGTACTGCTCGTATGACCGGTTTTCAACTGGGCACTACAGCCACTGCCGGTAATGTGCTAACCACCAATGCTTCCGGTATTGGCAGTTGGGGAAGTTTACCCACATTATTAGGTACAGCCAGTGGCGATTTGACTGGCACATACCCAAGCCTGACAGTAGGGGTTGGCAAAATCGATAACACCAAACTTGCGACTGACGGCGCGTCACTGTCTAAGGTGACTAATGGGAATATGGCGGTAAGTGGTACGCAAATTGGCATCGGCACCGCCTCACCTGCTACCGGTGTTAAATTGGATGTGAATGGCACCACCAAGATGACAGGTATTCAACTGGGCAGCACTGCTACCAATGGCAATGTGTTAACCACGGATGCAACCGGTGTTGGATCATGGCAAACAATGACATTGGGAAAAACTACCAATAATTTAGGCACATCTACCACTTCGGATGTAACATTCACCGCGAATAGCGCGACACAATATCTGCCAGTGTTCAAAGTGAATGGCGATATCTTGTATTCCAGTTCAGTGACTTCACCGGGAGCCGGGGCGGTGGTTGACCAGAGCCAGACCATAGATGACCTTTCCGGGACAATGACAGGTGGCAGTGTTCGCGGACAATCATTTACTGCCAATGCAACAGGACGACTGAATCGTATTGTAGTGAAACCACATTCCGCATTTACTGCTACTTTAACAATTTACCAGGGAGCTAACTCGCCTTCAGGTCGTATCAGCAGTCTGCCTGTTATTTACTCTCAACGCGGTATAGTATCAACTGGCGCAGGCGTGCTATATATTGATTTGGATTTCCCCATTCAGATGACTTCTGGTCAGGTTTATACTTTCGCGTTATCCGGTACAAACATCACACTGGGATCAACTGGCAATACAGGATATGGCAGCGGAAACGTCTACTCCCGCGGGGATGCCTACAGCGACTCCTTCTATTTTGGAGAAGGTTGGAGTTTGACCGATTATCCTTATGTCAGTGGATTTGATACCTATTTCCAGACATATATTTCACCAAATGAACCTACTATTGCCTCGGTGCCCACACTGACAACCTCACAGGGGAATGTAGGGATTGGCACCGATCATCCGACATCTAAACTACATGTTAATGGTAACGCGGCCATCACCGGTAATACCACCATTGGCGGTTCGGCAACAATAACCGGTGATACATCAATCACCGGTGATACTTCGATAAATGGCAATGTAACTATTAATCAGTCGACTGCGAACATTGGAAACCAGATGATGAATGTATCAGGTGATATCCGATTCTCCGGTACAACATCACAGGTTGGTGGTATAAGCCCGGATGCATCATCTGTTGTTGGTGCAACAACAGTAACCGGCACTTCATTGGGGCAGTCATTCACAATAGTTAATGCTGGTTACATGGGCAGAATTAATTTCCGGACAAGTGCGGCATTCACTAATGCCCGGCTTAATATTTATAACGGCGCAGGTGTCGGCGGTACTCTTGTATATACTCATCCCGGCATATCGGCAACCGGTGCCAGTAGTATTGGTGTAGATTTTGATTTTCCGGTACAGGTAACCGCAGGGCAAGTATTAACATTCCAATTAACAGGTCCCAGCATGACTTTATATCTGGCAAATGCTTATACAGGCGGTCAGTATTATAATAATGCTACTGCTGATTCAACAAAAGATTTATATTTCATAATTGGTGTTACCACTAATGCTCCTGTTTATTCTGATGCTGTCACACTTATTTCCCGTAATGGCAATGTTGGTATTGGCTTAGAAGATCCATTGTATAAACTCCATGTTAATGGCACCATCGCCAGTCCAAATGCATTCGTTCAAACATCAGACCGCCGGTTCAAAACTAATATATCTCCGCTTACTGGCGCACTGGACACAGTAACCCGCCTGCAGGGAGTTACCTTTAACTGGGATAAGAGTGCGTGCAAAGGGATAAACGTCGACGACCGCCAGCATCTGGGTTTCATCGCCCAGGATATACAGAAAATTCTCCCACAGGTGGTTTCCACCGGTGCAGACGGCAAACTCAGCCTGGCTTATGGTGATGTGGTGCCGGTATTAACGGAAGCTATTAAGGAGCAGCAAGCGCAGATTAATCAGTTGAAGGCAGATAATGCGACATTAGAGGCGCGGCTGGCAAAACTTGAAAAACTCGTTACGACGATATCGGCGGAACGAAAATAATACTAATTTAGAAGAACATGTTATAAAACAGTGGCGATGTGCAGAAAATTTAAATATTGTTTTGAGACAATCTTAACTTAACTGCACATTAATGGCAAAAAAGAGGAATTCTGATGAAAAAAGTATTATGTTTGCTTGTTATAATGCAAATTTTATTAATGGCTTCGGCACAAGATTATAAAATTGACTGGCATACCGTTAGTGGCGGTGGCGGACAATCTGTAGGTGGTTCATTTTCATTGTCCGGAACAAGCGGTCAGCATGATGCTGGTGTATTGCAGTCGGCATATCATACTTTTCAGGGTGGATTCTGGGCAATCGCGTTGCAAAATAACCAACAACCGGATATGCAAATAAGTCTTGATAATACTAACTTTATCGGGGCAGGCATTTATAATGATGATAACGCGCAAACAGTTACTTCCGACGCGTTAACCACTGCGGTATATTATCTGCAAATAAAAAATGCCGGTGAAAGCATTGATGAATTTATTCTTAAAGGTCCCGGCGGAGAAAGCGGATGGTCAGTTAAATATTTTATTGTTGGCATCAGTCCGGTAGAAATAACTGCTGATGTTATAAGTCCTGACGGATGGGCGATGACTCTTAATCCCGCGGCATCAGTATCTGTCAGAATGGAGGTTACTGCAGCACAAACAGTAAAAGGAAATGATACATATTCAGTTAAAGTTAATACAGTTTCAATAGACAATGGTGACGCAACTGATGCAGTCATTGCCAAAACAACAAAACTGCCAATCCAGAGCGTATTATTATCTTCTTCAATTGCAACTGTTAATCCTATTGTTGCTGGCACAAACATAACCTTCACAGCTACCCCCACCGGAAATCTGCCCACACAATATAAATTTATGGATGGTGCTGTTGTATTAAGTGACTTCTCTGCCAGTAATACATATCTATGGTCGGCGACAGAAGGTAGTCATACCATAAAAGTATCAGCACGCGAGGCAGGTACATTATCTCCGGAAGTTATATCAAATGAGCTGACTTATAATGTATTACCCGCTTTATCCCATGTTTCACTCACCACCTTACCGGTTAATTACGCTATATTTGGCATCCCTGTTACCCTGACCGCCACTGCTACCGGTGGTGTAAATCCACAATATAAATTTATGTATGGCGCACTTACATTACGTGATTTTGCCAGCAGTAATTCATATCTCTGGACTCCTACGTCAATTAAAACATACAGCAATATTACTGTCGTAGTGAAAGATATTGCTGGTATTAATCCGGCAGCAACTATAACATCAGACCCTGTCAGTATAACTACAAAGGCAGCATTAACAGCGGTTGTTTTAACAACAGCACCGGCCAATACCGGATTAATTGGTAAACCAGTAACACTTACCGCTACCCCAACCGGCGGGATAAATCCGCAATATAAATTTATGAATGGAACTGCTGTGTTGCGTGATTTCAGTAGCAGTAATGTTTATACATTCACACCGGGATTCATTAAGAATTATAGCTTTACTGTCATCACCCGCGATATTAATGGTGTAGACCCATTAGCGACAATAACATCACCGGCAGTAAGCTTTTCCACGAAGAATCCATTAACAGCAGTCAGCATTACATCAAATCCGGTTAATACATTATTACTGGGAACACCAGTTATTTTTACTGCTACGACAACTGGTGGCGCAAATGTACAGTACAAATTTATGTATGGAACACTAATGTTACGTGATTTTTCCAGCAACAATACCTATACATGGACACCTTTGGCATTAAAAACATACAGCAACATTACCGTTATAGTAAAAGATCTTGCAGGCACAGACCCCACCGCAACTATTACTTCGGCACCTATAAACATTACCACTAAAGGCGCCTTGACTGCTGTTGCACTGTCTGTGTCTCCCGGTGCGGCAATACTATATGGCACATCAGTAACAATAACCGCAACCACCACCGGTGGTGTAAACCCATTGTATAAGTTTATGTATGGTGCAATTGTATTGAGAGATTATGCCAGTAGTAACACATTTGTCTGGACACCATCTGCGATGAAAACATACAGTGGAATAACTGTGATGGTTAAAGACGCAGGTGGTGCAGATCCAACATTAGTTGTCACATCATTACCGGTTAACATTACCACCAAACCTGCATTGACTGCTATTTCATTAACATCATCACCTGCGTCTGCGGTATTAACAGGCAAACCAGTTACCCTGACAGCAAATGCTACCGGTGGTGTAAATTTACAATATAAATTTATGGATGATACGGTAATACTGCGTGATTTTGCCAATTCTAATATCTTTACATGGACACCGGATACGCTGAAAACATATAGCAATATAACCGTTGTGGTAAAAGATATCGGTGGTGCAGACCCGGCAGTTGTTATGACATCCGCGGCAATAAGCATTACAGTTAAACCTGCGTTATCAAATGTAACAGTAGCAGCATCATCGCCAACTATCACATTGGGTAACACAGTTACATTAACCGCAAATGCTACCGGTGGCGCATTTAATCAATATAGATTTATGTATGGGTCATTAATTTTACGCGATTTTAATACTGCCAACAGTTTTATATTTAAACCATCTGCAGTGAAAACATATAGTAATATAACTGTTGTAGCAAAAGATACCGGTGGAATAAACCCGTTAGAAACAGTTACATCCGCAGCAATATCCATTATTGTAAATAAATAATTACAGGATGTCGCCGTTAAAGAGGCTTTTGCAAAACCTGTGTAACCAAATGTATTGCGGGCAGGATGCTCGCGATACATTTGGCTTTGCAATTGCCTGTAAAGATAACAGTATTGAAATAGTCACATGCCTGTTGAATGGATCTTTATAAAAAATCCTGACTTTTTTAAAACGGATTCAGTTACTATCGATACAACCCCTTACTTGTATATAAAAATTTATTAGACATCGAAAAATGCTATTGGTATAATATTATTTAATCGGTTAAGTCTGATATTTATTACAGGACTTTCGCTTTTAAAGAAAAATATGCTTAAAAATGGTCGCTTCG
>CAZNLA010000180.1:0-10202 GCA_964573385.1 uncultured bacterium | reverse complement strand
GTTGGAATAAGTTATGTGAATTATCCGCAGTTTACCCGAATATGAGAATATTTTCATTGGCACGCAATTTTGGACAGCACAATGCTTTGCTCTGCGGTATCCGACACGCAAAATATACCATTTGTGTAACACTGGATGATGACCTGCAGAATCCACCGGAAGAGATAGGAAAATTATTAACAGTAATCCCGGAATATGATGTAGTTTATGGCAAACCACCGATAGCCAATAATGGTTTCCTGCGTGATATCGCGTCATTAATTACCAAATATACATTATCAAAAATGATGGGTGCAGAAACTGCAGGTAATATCAGCGCTTTTCGCGCCTTTAAAACCGACATCCGTAAAGCATTTGCGGATTATAATGGACCATACGTTTCTATCGATGTACTGCTAAGTTGGGGAACATCAAAATTTACCGCGGTTAATGTGAAACACGATGTCCGTGTTGCCGGAAAGTCAAATTATACTGTCATGGCACTAGTAACCCATGCCTTTAACATGCTCACAGGCTTCACCACGGCTCCTCTGCGCCTTGCCACGGTTACCGGCATGGTGTTTATGCTCATTGGCATACTACTGCTGTTATTCGTGTTAATAAGATATTTTATAGAAGGCACCACCACCCCGGGATTCCCTTTCCTTGCGACAATAATATGCCTTTTCTCCGGAGTTCAGCTTTTTGTGCTTGGCATAATAGGAGAATACATAGCCCGAATCCATTTCCGCACCATGGACAAACCGTCATATGTTGTTGAAAAAGGCGAAGGGGAGGAGTAATTACGAATTACGAATTACGAATTACGAATTACGAATTTGGAATTCATAATTCTGTTGTAAGTTCTCTCTTATTTTGTGCTTTTTTGAATTGATGCAATTATACGACATAGTTCTTCAGCATCTGCATAAATACTTTCAAATTGAGGCTCAGAAATATAACCGGTATCATTCATCAAACGTAACCAATAACAGGCTTCACGAGATTCTTTATATGCGATAGACAATTTAGCGATAAAATCTGCTCGTGATTGTCCACCAATAGCCTCTTCTATATTTGCCCCAATACTAGTACCACACCGTAAAAGCTGTTTAGATAAGACATATTCATTTTTATCCATAACAATTTGCTGGTAAAGTTTCACTATTCGAATAGCGAAAGCATAACTTTTAATTTGAATAATATTTTCTTTCATGATATTAATTACCTCAATAATTTGTAAAAGTAATTCTTAAAAAATTCATTCCTAATCAATAATTCGTAATTACCCATTCATCATTCGTAATTCGTAATTCGTAATTAGTAATTAAAGTATCCCCTTCCCCGTTCCTTCTTCGCAAAATGCTACAACATTTTCTGGTGGGGTGCCGGCTTGGATAGCGTGACTGGGGGCACAGATGTAGCCGCCTTTTGCACCGAGAATGGATTTTAAGCGGCGAACTTCTGTCTTTATTTCATCCGGCGTTTTGTATGGCAATATTTGCTGGACACTTACCGCGCCATGGAAAGCAATGTTGTCGCCAAATGCGGTGATTAATTTTTCCGGTTCCATATCAGCGCATTCAATTTGTACTGCTTCGTGACAGGTTATTCCGGCTTCAATTACGTCGGGCATTACATCGTAAACCGATCCATCGCTATGATAAACTATATGCGGGCAATATTCTTTTATGGCGTTAAACATCCGTTTATGATGCGGCATTACAATTTCCCGATACATATCGCGGGAAAACAGCAGGCCGTTTTGTCCACCCAGGTCATCCGCGCAAAAAACGTAATCAATATCGTTTTTACCTTCTTTAAGCATTGCGACAGTTGCCGACACATAAAAATCCGTTATTTTAGTAAGTGCCGCGTTAACCATTTCCGGCTCAATCGCCATTAAAACCAGTGAGTATTCTAATCCGGTGAGCCATTGAAATGTCTCTAAAATATTACCGCCACGAATGCCCCATGCGCATTTATGCATAGGATCGCGTTGCTTAAATTTGTGCATATATAGATGGTCAAAATTGTCAGGATTTGGCCAATCATATGACATTATATCATCAATTGTTTCTGCGGTTGCCAGTGGTTGATGATCAAACTCTTCATAACTGCCGGAACCATATGATGATGTTTTATATGTATAACCCCAAAAATCTTTATTATTTACGGCAGCAATATAATCCGGACAGCAAACAAACATATCCGCTGTCCGCAGATATAATTCTTCGGTATCAAGGTTATAAGGTTTTAAATACTCATCCAACGCAAACCGTGCTGGCGGTTGCAACCCAAAACCCCAGGAAAATGGGGTTCTTTCATTATTCTGACGGTTTAATGCCGCCAACACTAATTCGCGTGATTTCATATTATTTCATCCCAAAATATTGTTCTTTTAAATCAAGATAATAAATGTAATCTTCCGGGGTAACATTTGGCGGACAACGATGGTCGCAGAATGGAATATATCCACCACGTTCGACTAATGGTACCAGGGAGTCCATGTATGCTTTAATGGCTTCTTTTCCATACCCCATTTGAATTTTATCAAAACCGCCCATAATACGCAGTTCAAGACCATATTCTTTAAATAATTCTGCTGGATGTGCGCAGCCATTAACTTCAAAGGGGAACAGGCAATTGATACCGCCAGCCATTAAACCTGGCATAATTGGTCTTACATCGCCGTCACAATCGGTATACCAGATATCAATTCCAACTTTCTTTATCTTTTCTCCAATTCGTTTATAACGTGGTACAACTACTGAATTAAAGAAATCAACGCTGACTATTGGTCCCATGTTATAGCAGATATCTTCCCAGCCTGACGCATAATCAAAATCAATATATGGCAATACCTGATCGAGAAAATCTTCAGTCAGCTGGCAACTTGTTTCCACCATATCTTCAATCATCTCAGGATAATCATATGTCCCATACGCTAAACCTTCAAAAGTAAGCATATCGCGTATTGTACCAATCATTGATCCGCAAAATACACCCAACGGATAATCGCGATCGGCAGGATGCTGTTTCTTTATTTCTTCTACATTAATCTTGCGAGCAGGATCATCACGTCGAAATCTTTCTTCTTTAACTTTTTTCCAATCATCTGGTGTTTCAATTGATGATTTTAAATAATGCGGGATAGTTGAATGGCCATCTTTTGGAACTTCAGCCAGAAGCCCCGCGCCATTCATGATTATTTGTGTCGTTTCAGTTTCTTCAATTACCCGGTGTTCAAATGGTGGGGATATCCAGGTATTCCCACCGACTCCTGCAATCTTATCGAAATTGAAAAACTGGTTAGCTTCCCATTCGTTAGTTATACCATTGTTTACGAATATATCCCATTCATGATAGTTTTCTTCCCAATACCCGAATTCCATATTGAAACATCGGTCAACAGGTTTATAATGCATCTGATTAACAAACCTTTCACGGTCTGTCATAGTTCCTTTCCATTTTTCTCGACATGGAATAATCTGCTTGCTCATCTTAATACCACCTTTTGACAAAATCCCCCTGGCTATTCGCCAGAGGGAATTAAATTTATTTCGACGCAAAAATCTCACGACTTATTTCACGGCCTTTATCGATAAAGTAGCGCATGGTTTTGTAATCAACTTCTGGTGGTTCTGAATGGTCAGAATGCAGGATATATCCGCCACCATTATTCAATACATGTTTCATTTTTTCAAATTCCGCGTCTATCTCTGCGATATTATTATTAATTAACGCACGAACATCTAACCCGCCGTAAAACGCTATTTTATCACCATATGCGTCAAACAGTTTAGGCAGATCCATACCCGCTTTAACTTCCATCGCCTGCAGACAATCCATACCTGCCTCAATTAATCCCGGTAATAACGGTTCTACAAATCCGCAACTGTGCACAATAACCTTACACCCTAACGAATGCGCGTAATCAAATAGTTTTTTATGTCCGGGTTGCATAATTTCGCCATACATTGCGGGTGACATAAACGGTCGGAACTTAAATCCCATATCTTCATAAAAGAACATCCCATCCGGTTTGCCTTCTTCAGCGAATAACACTTCCAGGTGACTAATGGTGAAATCAGCGAATGTCATCACCATATCCTGTACCCACTCCGGGTCTTCTGCCATACCCATCAGCATATATTCATGTCCACAAACCGGGTGCATCTGTTCAAACGGTGCTACACCGGCCCAAGTCATAAACATCTGTTTTTCTTCAGCCAATTTTTTCGCGGCACGATAACCATCAAAGGGGATACGTCTTCTGTCGATATTAACTAAAAACGGTTTGGTTATCTCTTCCCATCCGGCACGTTCTTTAACGGTAAAATCAACATGTTCCGGGGTTGATTCGTTAATTTTGCTGCGACGCAACATTGCGCCATTACCATCTAACTGCAATATAGTTTCTTCTGTTTCTTCCAGAACAACCGGCACAAAATCAAGGTCAGCAGTGGCGTTTAACCATCCTCCACCTATGATATCCTGACCAAAATGCTGAGCAACATCTTCGTCTTTACCTATAAATCCTTCAGATTTCCATCTTTCAACAGTTCTTCCCCAGGGACTGATAACAGCAGGCACCTGGTCAGCAGGTTTTCTATCCAGCGTCAATTGGACGCGTTCTTTACTGGTGAGTGACATAACAACCTCTTTTAATAAAATCTATATATTGTTTTTACGTCAGCATTGTAAATATACCTTTGTAATTTGATGCTCACTTTTTGTATTATAGTCTTATACCACGGCAAAAGCTCAGATAATCGGCACAATTCTCATCTTTACCCAATATTACCGACGCGGATTTCACCATATGCATTATAAAATCATCACAGGGGTCAAATATTGCGGTATCTAATCCATATTCCATCGCCAAAATTATCATCGCGCTATTTATATATTTCCGTGCCGGCAAACCGAATGATGTGTTGCTGATTCCTGCGGTTATATGCACATCATAATATAAATTTCTGATTTCTTTTATCAATTGAAGAGTTATTTCCGCAGATTCAGTTTTGGTAGCAACCGGGAAGATAAGTGGGTCGATATAAATATCATCTGCCGCAACACCGGCAGTTAATAAATCATCCACCAGATTAATGATTATATTCAGTCGTTGCCCGGGTTCATACTTTAAAACTTTACCATCAATGGCCATGGCGATAACTTTCGACTTGTATTTCAATACCATTGGTAAGATATTTTCGTAGTGGTCTTTGTCGGCAGTAATAGAATTTATAATCGGTTTTCCCCGGGTTAAATCACATACCCTTAAACCCGCATTTACTGTTTCAAAATTATGCGAATCAATTGAAACCATGGCAGGAGTGGCAGATTGTACAACATTTACCATCCATGCCATAGCTTCCGGTTCGTCATTTAAAAGCGTACCACAATTTAAATCTATATAAGACGCACCCGCGTTAAACTGAGAAATTGCTAATTGTTCAATAAATTCCACATCACGTTTAATAACCGCAGTCTCAACAACTTTTAAATTATTAACAACGCAACTGGTATTTATTTTTTCACCAATTATTAACAATTATCATCTCGCTTTTGTATCTATATTACCAACTTTAACAATTTTCGGTTCACCATCGGCGGAATTCCAACTAATGGTATAAGGTACATCTGGGATTAAATCAATACAGTTATCAGCCAATAATAGTTCACCGTTAATATCCAAACATACGCCCCATGCGAATATATCTGTATTTAAGGTTATGCTGTTATCATCTTTTGCTATTGATATCTTCGGTGTCGCGAATTGCATATCTTTAAAACGTTTAAGCATCATTCGGTGTTGGGAAATCACCCTATCACCATCCATTAAAATCGCAACTGCCACACATTTATCTGTGCCCGCCTGTAACATATTATCTTTATTAAATGATGCTAATTCAGTTGACGCGTTGCCGGATAATGTTACATCCATTTTTTCATCAATCAACCATTCAGATGTTAATGAAGAAACTAATCCATATCGCAATGATAATTTTTTGTCAGCTAAATTCTCATTAATGCCAAAGATTTTAATCTTATTATCTTCTTCTGCAAGCACCACGCTAACCGGCGCGAAGGCGCGTTTTACCGGACAGAATGATAATTTACGGCGCAGGTAATAATCAATAATTGTCCAGGCATGGGTCGCGGGCCAGGCGTCATTATACATCCAGAATATAGCCGATGCGGATGAATATTTGCGACGACGGTAATTATTAATATATTCAGCCAATCCTTCTGCCTGCATCAACGCACTTACAAACGTATAATCTTCCCAGTTCATCTTAAACGGATCCAGACCGGTCCATAATGATACTGTCTGATAAGCGTGTCCCGGGTCACCGGCGATCGAATCCTGCGCCGCGAAGGTATTATCATGATGGTCCCATGATGGTGATAAAATATAACGCTCTTTCTCCGGCAGGAACTGTTTTAATGTGGCGGGGGAAACAGCACCCAGAACACCACCTTCGTTCGGGAATCTGTCAACGTTATTACGGTAAATGTGGAAATCCGCGCCACCTGCCGCACCTAATGAAACAAACCATGGATGCTGGTCGCCACAGATATCGCTTGCCGGGTCTTCATAATCCGGCGAACTTGGTGATGAAATCCAATGTAATGTTGACGGGTCTTCCCGCTTTAAAATAACCGGAATATCGCGATGGAACAGCACATAATGCGGGTGGGCAGGAGTAGCGTTGTCATATCCCCAACCCCAGTCACCCCATTCAATTTCATTACTGCCACACCATACCACTAACGCCGGGTGATGTGCCATGCTGCGGGCAGCGAAAGTAATCTCTTTATGCACTTCAGTTGCGAACTCAGGTATATGCATTGGATATTGGGCGCAGGCAAACAGGAAGTCATGCCAAATCATAATGCCATTTTCATCGCAGAACTCGCATAATGCCGCATCAGCAAAAACTCCCCCACCCCAGATTCGCAACATGTTAAAATTCGCGTCCTTTGCGATTTGTGCAATCTGACGATATTTCTCCGCTGTAACAGTTGAATATAGCATATCCGGTGGAACCCAATTACCACCTTTACAGAATATCGGGGTATTATTTATCTTCAATGTACAATATTTACCATCAACCGGATGCTTACTCTGGTCCATCTCCACCTTGCGCACACCGGTACGACGCACCACGCTTTGTATTTCATTATTAGCAAGCAGACTTACTTCCACATGGTATAGCGGTTGGGTACCGTATCCAATTGGCCACCACAACTTTGGACATTCAACATCAATGGCAATCTCTTTCCGTTCTGCCTTGCCAGCATCTACATTTAACGGTAACTTCACTTCCTGACCGGTTTCGCGTATCCTTACCCGCAAAACAGCTTCTGCGGATTTATCTTTTAAACCATTAATATCAGCGCGAACAACAAACCTTGCAGATTTTAAATCATCAGCAGGAATGGCAAATACTGTCACATCATCCATGCGCAACCCATCATTCCATTCCAATTCTACATCACCTAAAATACCGACATTCACCAGTCTTGCCTGCCAATCCCAACCATGCTGGCATTGGGAATGACGATTCCAATGACGTTTTGTAACCTTGCCGATATCACCTGTGCCATAATCGCTGCCCTGTTTGTCAGAATTGCTGTGTATACCAGTTTCTAATCTAACAATTAATAGGTTCTCACCCGCCTTTAACTTGCCGGTAATATCAAACTGTGCCGGTCTATGGGCGTTACGATGGGTTCCAATTAATTCGTTATTCAGATACACTTCCGCGTCTAATTCTAATCTATTGAACTTTAATAACGCGGTGCCATTTAACATTGCCGGTGCAACGGAAAAATGCCGACGATATACCCAAAACATCTCCTCAACCCATCGTGCTTTAAGTGAGTTCATGCCAATATTCACATCGTCTAACATACCGGCATCCATTAATACTTTATGTATTGGGGATGGAACATGAGCATCCATAGAAAAACGTGTGCCAAATTTTTCTGCCAAAATCTGGCCAACATTCATCAAACAATCACCTTCAGCCCAACTTAGCTTCCAGATACCATTTAAGGACATTCGTCCACGCATATTAATGCCTCCCAATTGAATTTTTAAAAGATATTTATATCAAATAATAGGATTTTAGCTTAAAGTCACTTCAATATGATCTGTGACCGGTCGCTGTAAAAACCAATATAGCTTATAGTACAATTGTATATTTTTATAATAAAAAAATCTACTGATTATCAGGTATAGTAACATTTAACTGAATTGTTTTTGTTACTGCGTTTTTATCGCCGTTTTTATCTGTAACCATACACGATACGACGTATTGACCCGGTTTGGCAAACACATGGGTTGTATGGTCGCCAATGGAATCTTTATAATCCCCGGATGCAGTATCAAAGTTCCAATATATTTCAGTCGCCGCTAAACCAGCGTCAACATCCGCAAAAAACGCGGCGCGTTTCCCCACCATTATGGTGGTCGCCGGGAACATACGTATTTTCACAGATATCTGTTTATTATCCCGCACAAACGCGATACGTCCCAGCAGAAAATCAATTTCATTTTCCGCAGTAAATATCATCCTGGTTATCTTGCCGGTTAATTTCTGCTCTTTTAATAAATATGTCATCGGCAGATCAACCCGCACCCATCTGTCATCAACTATCCCACGGTTTACTAATAACTCATTGGGAACATTTAATTGCACAGTAGAGTCGGTAGTTATAATCATAACCCGAAGATTTTTCACATTCGGCATCAGCAAAGGTTTACCATCAGCACCCAACGGTTCAATCGGCCCAATGGAACTGCGCAGATACATCTCCAAATAAATATTGCTGGTACCAGCGATATCCTGGCTATCAATACCAGTTTTTAAATCTATCCTGGTGCCAGCATATTTACCCATCAACGACATTTTAAATCCGGACAAATAACCACCAGCAGCGACAATTTGCCCGGCCTTAACGCCACTCCGGCCAGAAACACCCCACCCACTTACGCTTACACCATTTGGCAACGCCGGTTGCCCATTATAAATAACCGATATATCATCGGCAAAAGATAAAGTAATAAAAGATATAAATATTAAAAACAAATAACTTTTCATTATAGCTCCCTTATTTTCTCCAAATATATTTTACATCTTTAACGCCAATAAACCAACAATTCAAAGGAATAAAAATTAAAATCAGTAATATTCAGTAATTGACACAGGTAATTTCACTTGCTATACTTCTACTTGCCTGTGGGGCCATAGTTAAGGGGGATAACGGATCCCTCGCACGGATCAGTCGGCGGTTCGATTCCGCCTGGCTCCACCAGATTATTTATGCTTATTTATAATTATTTTTAATTGTAAATAAGCATTATTCATTATTTGCTTTCAATGTGGAAACAGGTGCATCGGTAGCAAGTTTACTATGTTATCTAAACAACTACCCATAAAAAAAAATTAATCAAAATAATAAATTGGATTTTTATCTACTTTTAATAATTTATAACTTCCTCAATCTGCAAATTCAAAAAAAATTAGATATTATTTACCTCGTAACAGTAACCTTGCTTAAACCACGTGGTTCGTCCGGATTGATGCCGCGAAGTATTGATAAATTACATGCAAGAATCTGTCCGGCAGTTATGAATGGAAACGGGGTCATCCACTCTGGCAGATTCATTCCCAAGCAAACAGGTATTGCTACATCAGCATCATTCAGTGCATTCTGGTTATTGCTTATTACCACAGCCTCACCACCACGCTGTTTAGATGTGTGGATAACCTGCATCACAGATTCAAATGTTGGTCCTTCCGCGGCATAGGCAATCACCGGATAGCCACGGTCAATTATTGCTATCGGACCATGGACAAAATCAGGAGTAGCAAATGGTTGTGCCCGCACATAGGTGGTTTCGCGTAGTTTTAATGCCAACTCATGCGCAGTTGACATGTTGTATCCTCTTCCTAACACCACGCATTCTTCAAGGTATCTGAATCTGATGGCATTTTCTTTAATGAGATTCTTATTTATTATTACATTACTTATTGCATCAGGAACTAATTTTAAGGCTTCCCGCAATTCATTGCTGTCAGCTATCTCTGCCGTTAACATGGCAATTGCTGCCAATGATGAAGTATAGGTTTTAGTAGCAGCGACAGCACGCTCTTTATCCGCACCCATAAAAATAGTATCATCAGCAACTTTATCCAGTATCGAAC
>CAZNLA010000179.1:0-10221 GCA_964573385.1 uncultured bacterium | reverse complement strand
CGCACAGGTTGATGTGCATACCAAAGCATGGAAGTTTACTGACTGGAAGGCCGACCTTAAACCCGGGTCATTAGGAAAACCATTCAACGATGATTTGTATTTAAAGGGACCATCCGCAGAAGAAAACAATGGTAAGATAACGACAAAAAAATCATCTTTTACCACCTGCGATAAGGAAAAGCCGGATTACGAAATTGACGCCAGGCAAATAACTATTGTGCCGGGTGATAAATTAATTGCCAGAGATTGTTTTTTAAAGACTGGTGGGGTTAAAATATTATACTTCCCGTTTTTCATTATCTTCTTAAAACAATGGAAAATGCCTTTTCAATATGAAATAGGAACAAATGACCTGGAAGGTAATTTTATTCATTCACTGTTTCAATATGCCTTTAATGATAAACAATTAGGTGGGTTACGATTGGATATTTCACAAAAATTACCATTGGGGATAGGCGTCGACCATTTTTATGATATCAACAGTGGAAATGGTGAAATATTGTATTATACCCGTACAGATGGTAGCGAATATGTCACCAAACTGAATCACAAGCAATTGCTTCCCGCGGATTTTACCGGTGATTTTACCATCGACAGGCGCAACAGCACTAATTATGGCAGCACAAATACCTTAACTGTATATACAGTGTCATTGGCAAAAAATACCACTAATCAAAATATTCTGATAAATTATAACTACCGAATTAACGACAGTACATTCATGTCGGATTCTACTAACGCAAACGTCAGTTATAACTTAAGGGTAAATCGTGGTACATATGGTTATAATGGCCAATACAGCAGGTATGGTTCTTTTAGTTCCACAACAAAAGACCCACAGGAATTATGGCATCATCTGACTGCGACACAGCAACTTGGTCCTGCGGATATTTCTGTCAAATATGATAAGCATGATGACTTGCAGGGAAACATAACTTCATTTGGCGGGATGGAAAGATTACCGGAAGTTGTTTTTACCGCTAATTCATACAATTCTAACTTAGCCGTAATGAAAAAATTCCCGGGAATGTTATCATTGGGTTGGGGTTATTATAATGAAATGCCAAATAAAGTGATGTTAGACAGATATATGCTCCATACACAACTAAACCCATCCACAGATACATCATTGGGGAGGTTCTCGTTTAATGGTGATTTAAGACAAACTGTATATGGTGACACAGATACCACCGCTATGTATACATATACCGCCGGATTAAACTTACTTTCATCTGCCGGTGGACTTAGCAATAATCTGCGATATAACCGGGTGCGAAAAAGTGGTTATACCCCATTCAGATTTGACAATATTTACCCATACCAGAAAATAGACGACACCATACAATATAAAAATAGCTTCATGAATCTTTATCTTAGCGGTGGTAAAGATTTAGACGCAAAACGCTGGGATGATATAACATTACGGACCGACCAGAATATCGGTGAAAATTTCAAATCAAGCCAGTCATTGGGTTACGACCCGAATATTGGTATATGGCGCGATTTAAACAGCCAATTTAGCTGGAACAATGAACATTCAATATCATTACGCGCTAATTCAATTTATAATATGGAAGAAGGACAAATGCGCCGGGTAACCACCGATTTCACCGTCTTACCGACAGATAAATGGAAATTGCACTGGTTAAGTGGTTATGATTTTATAACAAAACAGTTTTTATACAATGAATACCTGCTCACCCGCGATTTGCACTGTTGGGATTTATCATTATATTATAGCGAACAACAACAGTCATATTATTTCTACCTGCGTCTGAAAGCGATTGACCTGCCAATGCCAAGGTTTGGTACCGGTCGTGGCGGACAAAAGTTGGATACCGTTAACACATTACCATTTTAGTGGAGGTTTTTATGCCGGATTTTTTAAATAATTCAGTTGATAGTTATATCAATCAACTATCTTCTGGCGATTCTATCCCCGGTGGCGGAAGTGCTGCCGGGTTAGCAGGCGCATTGGGTTCCGCGTTATTATGCATGTCAGCCAGATTTACCATTGGTAAGCCAAAATTCGCGTCATTTGACGCGGCGGCAGATGCAGTATTATCTGAAGCAACTGAAATCGCGGAAGAGATGAAAAAAATGATGGAAGAAGACTCGGCGTCATTTTCTTTATGGGGTATTGCGTTTGATATGCCTAAAAATAGTGACGAAGAAAAAAATGCCCGCAAAAAAGCGATACAGGAAGCGGCAAAAGCATCCGCATTAGCGCCATTTAATATCGCAAAAGGTGCTTATAGAACTCTGCAACTATCCACCACACTTGCAGTAAATTGTAACCCAATGCTGGTAAGTGATGTTGCCGTTGCCGCCCATCTGGCTATCGCGGCATTTCACAGTGCGATTATAAATGTAAAAATAAATCTTAAATCTATCAACGACGAAACATTTAGTATTCCCATCTCAGAATCAATATCAAAAATGGCTGATGCTGATGAATTAGCACAAAAAACATTATCATCCGCCCATGAAATAATGGGATTTTAGAAGCAACAATATATAATGATGAAAATATATCTGATATACAAGCAAGATAATCATATATGTATCAATTTGACGCAACCCGTCACTATATCTACAATATCAGCATAAATGCAGATAACTGATGACATGAGAATTGAAGATATCGTTTTGGCTGCCAGGGAATTGGCTGCTGACGAGGTTGCGTTGTCACCTACTGATGAGATGACCCGAAGGATATTTTCGGTTATCAGTGGCGATATTGATAAAATAGAAGAAGCGCAATCAACCGGAAAGAAGATTGATTACGCGACAATCTTCGCGAGTGGTGCTGTCGAAAAAGTTGCAGCCTTGTTATTTATCACCAGACGACTATTAACAGATATTTCAAAAACACCTTCCGGCCGGGAAAACGAATCCGCGCATGCTGAATTATCTTTATGTATTGAAACATTATTTAATCTTTCTGCCCATGACGCTTTTATAAATATCTTTGAATTTACTGCCATTAATCCCGAACTACCTACGTCAAAATTTTGGAAAAATGTTATATCACATATCACTTTCCTTATGGTGATGATGTCGGGTAAGGAAGACGCCACCGTAACTTTTATTAAAAGCAACCAATTATCACAGCGGGTATTGCAGTCAATGATGAATACCATTGACAAGTCTGTTGCTGCTAAAATTATTAAAATGATGCAGAGCAATGTTACTACCCAATTGTCCGCAGCACCATATATGCCGGTATGGCGGCAGATGGATATTGGCACCCCTCACCTGCCCGGTGTAATAATGCAATGTATCGTTTCCAGACGTATAAACCGGGCATTCATCCGTTCAGATTTCAAACAAATAATTCAATGGGTTTGCGAAGGTAATGATATCAGCACAAAAACAGTTTTAATTGCCGCGCGCAAGAAATTATCCCGGGACGATTACGCCGCATTGTTGGAAGCGATAATGACTAATGAAAAAACACCTGCATTTCGTAAAGCAAGCGCGGCGATGGAAGTTACACGACTAAATCAGGAATCGCGACCGAACGGTGGATTAGCCGAGTTCAATCGCATATTATTTGAAACCGCTATAAATACAAAAGATAGCGAGACTATCGCGGGTAGATGCGCGGTTTACGGCTTAGGATTAACTTCAGAATTGGCTGATGCCTTGCTAATGGTAATGGATGAAGCTATTTCGTTAAAGGTAGCCGAAGAAGCTTTATGGTCTGTATTCGCCATGCGAAAATTGAGCCATGCTGAAAAAATTGTCGCACGACGGCGTGAATTATTCCCAACCTATCGTCGTGCGTATGATAGAATGACAGAGATAAATAACCTGATATCGCAGGTTTGGGAAACTTATTCTGACGATGAAATTACATGGTGTATTGAAAGACTTCGCAAACTAGCCGCATATCCGGAATTAGAAAAAGTAAAAGAACTTGCTAAAAGTTGCCGGAGCAATAAATTACGCGATATTTTAGTGAATATTTAAATTCGTTGTTATGTTTTACATGACTTTTGCTTTTATTAAACTAATCGATGCTTTTACAAAACCAGTATGAATTGTAGGGAATGCCGTCCCCGGCATTCCGCTAATAGAAGTTTCAATCTCAAAGAGGAATGCCGGGGACGGCATTCCCTACAGAAAAATAAATATAATTGGGTTCTGCAAAAGCCTGTAATCTATTACAATTTCCCGGTTTTAAAACAGGAATATAAAAATCCCAATAAAGGGGTACATATGTTAGAATTAGCTGATTTATCATTAACAGTATCCACAGATGAATACAATGACAAAATGAAAAAATACCAATATAAATTGGTATCTCTGCAACAAAAAATACGCGCTAAAAAGATACCCGTCTTAATAATGTTTGAAGGATGGGATGCCAGTGGCAAGGGTGGATGTATAAAAAGAATTACCGAGGGTCTGGACCCGCGTGGTGTTCGTGTATGGCCGATAGGCGCACCAAACGAAACCGAACAGCAATACCACTATCTGTGGAGATTCTGGAAAGATATCCCCGCGGCAGGGCAAATAGTAATCTTTGACAGAAGTTGGTACGGACGTGTTCTGGTGGAAAGAGTTGAAAAAATAACCCCGACAAAAATATGGAAAAAAGGTTATGAAGAAATACGGAATTTAGAAACGACATTAACAGATAATAATACTGTTCTGGTTAAATTTTGGATACAAATAAGCAAAGACGAACAATTACGACGATTTAAAAGACGCGAAAGCGACCCTATTAAGCAATGGAAAATAGGACCTGATGACTGGCGTAACCGTGATAAATGGAGCGAATACGAAAATGCTGCCGAAGATATGTTTAAAGAAACGCATCGGCCACATGCACCATGGAATATAATATCTGCCGAATGCAAAAATTACGCAAGATTAGAAACCAGCAAAATATTAATCAATGCTATCGAAGAAAAAATAAAACAACTTTAATGCCATAAGTATAGATATTGCTACTTTTCGCTGTTATCTCTATAATCGGTACAGATATGAGTAATTTATTACAGCTATTTCATACGCGTTCACCTTTTCGCCGTCCTACTTTCACCGGACCATCCAAACGTATATCACCGGTGCGGTTAATTGTTTTTTGCTATATATTATTGATTACTATTGGCACATTGTTATTGCATTATTTCGGCATCAGCAACAATTCGTCATGGTTTATTTCAATATTTACCGCAGTCTCTGCTGTTACATTAACAGGTCTTACACCATCCGACCCGACAGTATATTTATCGCCTGCCGGTTGGTGGATAACACTGATCTTAATTCAGACCGGCGCAATACTCACTGTAACCTTCACGGTTTTCCTGGCAATTCAGGTTGGTATCTGGTCCGGTTTATTACGGCGAATTCCCATTACTGACGAACCAGGTGTATTTAACCCGGGCAGTTTAATAAAATTGGGCAGATATATCACCGTAGCGTTTCTTAGCGTCGAACTGTTTGGCGCATTGTTATTGTCATTATTAATACATTCCCGGGATACACTAAGTTGGGCAGATTCAATAACTCATGGCGTTTTCATGTCTATTTCGGCTTTCTGTAATTCCGGCTTTCATCTTTCACCAGCAGGTCATTTTGAATGGTATCTGCAGGGAATCTATTTGTTACCTTTACTAACATTGCTCATGGTATTGGGCAGCATAGGAATCCCGGTACTGGCAGAGTTATTTGTAGTCAAAAAGATTCGCCGTTGCAGTTTAATGACCACCGTCACCATATTTGCCACAGCATTATTATTGCCTTTAGGCGCAATGATGTTTATGCTATTTGAACAAAGTAATTTAATATCGCCTGCCGTTACTGACCTTCCATCAGCATTAGGATACGCTTTCTTTGCATCGGCATCCATGCGCAGTGCTGGTTTTTCACCATTCGACCTTTCTCAGGCTACCCCGGGTGGTTTAATGGTATCGTCGATATTTATGTTAGTTGGCGGTGGTCCCGGTGGTACTACTGCCGGGTTAAAGGTTATTACACCTGCTATCATCGCCATGGCAATATTTACCTTACTTATGCGTAAAAATGATATTTCGTTATTGAGACGCAGAATTAGCGGTGAATCCGTCCGTTTGGCAATGTCACTGACAGTGTTATATTTACTGGGATTATTCATATCGATTATTATCATCACCACTATTGAAAGTTCCGATTTATCCACTCATAAAATCATACTCGATAGCACGCAACGGGCATCAATTTTTCTCCGGGAAACGTTTGATATTCTTTCAGCATATACAAACTCTGGTTTAACTACAGGTTCAGTTCAAAACATGCAACCGGCATCGCAGTGGGTTCTGGTGCTTACCATGCTTGTAGGTCGTCTCTTCCCACCCATCTTCGCGTATATATTCACCCGCAAAAAAAGCCCTGAATATATTAAATATCCGGTGGAACCTATGCAGGCGGGATAATTTGAGAGTGTTTTATGGAAATATTTCCCAAAAAACATTTCTTTCAAAATTACACCGACAACTTCAGTGACCTGTCGCTGAGTCTGTCAAAACGAACTTTTCAAAGCATATCAAAGGTTCCGCTAAAATTAATTTCATAACATTTAACAAAATACCACTGACATTTTCCACAACTTCTATAATAATTGATAAAATGACACCATCAAAATATATCTGAGGATGCTTTTATTATGACAGCGAAAATTACTGCCTTGACTCAACCACAAACCGGTTGGCGATATCACTCCGGTTCCGTTATATATGTCGAACGGTTTCGTGATGGACGACTGATTGCCGGTGAATTGCAGGCGACCGGGATACCTATTCATGACCGGCATGAGGACGCCAATACCCACGCTTTCGACCTGCAAATTGACGGCGAATCATTATATTTCGGTTGGGAACTGGCAAAAAACGAAATTATAGATGATGCTGGTAGTGGATGCCCGGAAACTGTGATTGTGTTAAAACATTCATGGAAACCATTAATGTTAGAAATTCGCACCACTGCCGCCGGTAACGGTTTTTTCCGTCGTCGCATGTCGCTTACCAATGTCTCCGCAGATAAAACAATGTCGCTGAATATGGTTACTCCACTGATTGGTAGCGCCTTCTGGATGGCTGACTTCGTAGATTTCGGCAAAGCTATCCAACATGAATCCGGCAAATTGCCATATAGCGTGGGATGGATGCAGGATAACGAATGGGGTCAGGAAGGCAATTTCCAATGGCAGAATATACCATTACGCTCTGATCTATCATTCGGTTCTTCCCGTGGACGCAGTGGCCACACCACCCCGTTTGCCGTTGCGCATAACAATATTTTTGGTGGCTATTTCGTCACCGGTTTAAGCTGGTCAGCCAACTGGAAAATGTCATTCACCTGTGACCAGGGCAGTGATACCCGTCTGCGATATGCTTTGATGCCGGTCTCCCCTGCCCCAATGCGCTTAATTGCCCCGGGTGAAACTATAGTATTACCTGAAACGCACTTCGGTTTAAACGCGGAAGGTTTCGACCAGGCTATCCAGGCATGGCACAACTACCAACGCCAGCATATATTGCCAAAGGTTGGCGATGGCAAACAACCGTTAATTTATAACCACTGGGGATTTACCGAACACGAATTAAGCGAAACCAGTCTGCGCCGCGAAATTGAAACCGCCACCGAACTCGGCGCGGAACTATTCATGGTGGATGCCGGTTGGTACGCTGATGCCAACACCGCATGGTGGGATACCAGCGGCGACTGGCAGGTCGGCAACCGCCTGCCCAACGGACTTGAACCAGTATTTGAATTGGCGCGGTCAAAAGGAATGGCTTGCGGATTATGGGTTGAGATTGAGAGTGCCGGAGACAAATCAAAATTAGCACAAGAAAAGCCGGAATGGTTCATTCATCGCTATGGACAGAAAATCAACCGTGTTCTGGACCTTGCCAAGCCGGAAGTACGGCAATATGTCGAGGATAACATCATCCGCCTGATAGAACAGTACAATCTTGAAATGTTCCGACTTGACTATAATCTCGATGCCTGGGAAGGTGGATTCAACGAACGCGATGGCCGCCAGGAAAATACCCTGTGGCGTCATGTTGAGGCTATTTATGAGATTTTCGATAAAGTACGCGCGAAATACCCGAATATGCAATTAGAGAATTGTTCCAGCGGTGGTGGTCGCACCGACATCGGCCTTAACAGCCGTTTCACCACCGCCTGGATATCAGACTGGATGCGAATGCCACGCACCCTGCGCATCCTTAACGGCATGAGCATGGCAATGCCGGCGGAATACCTGAACCGACTTTTCGGCGTATGTATGGAAGGCAGTTATAAGGGAAACCCGGAAATACAATTACAGGCGATTATACTCGGTCATCCGACTATTTCCGGCCTTACCTACAGCCTGGCAGAGATGAACCCGGAACTGATGGAATTGACAAAGAAATATATCGGCATCTATAAAAACTTCATCCGTCCATTCCACCGCGACGCGCGCCTGTACCACCACACCCCGGTGATACCTGGTACCGAAGCCAGCGGATGGTGCGTATTGGAAAACGTCGCCAACGACCGCACCCGCGCCGTCGCCGGCGTATTCCGACTGGTTAATACGCCGGAAGACACCTATCTGCTGAAGTTCCGCGGACTTGACCCCGGCAAACGCTACCGGGTGACCACCGAACCCGGTGGATTAGTCTGCGAGATAGATGGAATAAAATTGATGGAACGCGGAATAACCGTACGACTGGATACCGCACTGACTTCGAAGATGCTGTTGTGCGAGGCAGTGTAAAAAGAAATTAACATTGATGGACAGGATTAATAAGATAATACACGGAGCACCGGCTTCCAGCCGGTGCATGAGTTTAAAAGGTAAGTTAAATGAAAACTTTTATAATTGTTATTGCTTCATTAATTGGATTGTTTATATTTGCTATTGTATTTTCGTTTGGAATTGATTATATAGAGTACAAAAAAGCAAGAGCAAATAAGCCAAAATACTTAATAACAACAAGTATTATTACAGATATGATGCCTAAATTACAAGGTGCTAAGAACTGTTATTGGAATGGTGACGCTATGGTTCCAGATTTTAATCCAATAGCATTTGCTCCTATGGATTACTGGTATAAAGGATTCATCTTCATAACTGATAAAGAAAGCACACGAATAAGTGGAAAATATAAATGGGAAAAAGTTGATGCTAATTGGAAACCATCTTTAGATTCAACACCATTGGGAACTACTCATTATAACTGCAATTGGATGAAATCAAGTGAATATACCAAATCAATCGGTATTAACTGGGGTGATATCTATTTTGATAAAGCTCATTATTTGCTGTTTTTTGATTTGTATACGATGTAACCATGAAAACATCATACAAAATAGGTACAACATCATATATTGTCGACGGCGATATTCCCGCTAACGCGCGTTATATGGGACCGATTGTTGACGATATCGAGTTGGTACTTTTTGACAATCCGGTTTATGGGTCTAACATACCTGATCAGGTAGTAATTACTCAACTTAACAAATATGCTGTTGAGTATAATCTGACATACACCATTCACCTGCCAATGGATGTCGGTAATGACCCGCGGTCGCATTCATTGGCTAAACAGGTTATTGAAACCACAAAACCGCTCAATCCCGCGGCATTCATCATGCACTTTGATGGTGAAATGCTGACAGATAATCCTGATTCAGAAACTAAAATCATGTGGCAAAATGATGCCCGTCAATGGCTGAAAAAAATAATTGATTTTGTCGGCGACACGCAACTGATTTGTATAGAAAATCTCGAAGGATGGCAACCGGAGATATTTGACGAAATAGTGGCAGAAACCGGGGTTAGCCGCTGTGTTGATATCGGGCATTTATGGCTGGAAAATCGCGACCCGTTGCCATATCTGCGAAAACATCTCCATAATATCCGGGTAATCCACCTTCACGGTATCGGCGACCGCGATCATCAATCGCTGAGCAAAACCGACAAATCATTATTAAAATCAGTACTGAACCTGCTTAATCAGCAAAAATACACCGGCATTGTGACACTTGAAATATTCGGTGAAGAAGATTTCTTGTCATCAATGCGGGTATTAGAAGATATTGAATTATAAATCACAAAGGAAACAGCAGAACTTTGCAGGCAATAGTTAAATACACAACGTCGACATCACTATAGGTAATCTGCAATACCAATTAAAATGCGGAATGCTCCCGGGATTATTAGGAATGACATTAGCA
>CAZNLA010000178.1:0-10227 GCA_964573385.1 uncultured bacterium | reverse complement strand
CCGGTGTGGTGGCAGGCAGGACGGTATATATCAATTGAAGTAATCACCGCAGACGAACCGGTGGTGATTACAGATTTCCATATAACCGAAACACGCTACCCATTGGAATGGGACGGAATCGCGGAATCGGCATATACATCACAACAATTAATCAACAAAATAAATTACCGAACACTGCAGATGTGTGCCCACGAACATTATATGGATTGCCCGCATTTTGAACAATTAATGTATATCGGCGATACCCGGGTGGAAGTATTAACAACGTATGTCACCAGTCGCGACAACCGGTTACCGCGTAAGGCGATAAAGGCATTCGCCGACAGCAGGCTTGCAAGTGGCTGGACGCAGGAAAATTACCCCGTAAGTGGAATCCGCTTAATCCCACCATTTTCATTATGGTGGGTTGGCATGGTATTGGATTACAGTCAATGGCAGGACGACAAACAATTTGTTATTGAAATGATGCCGGCGGTACGGGGAGTTATGGAAACCGCAATTGCCTGTATTAACGCAGATGGACTATTTGTGTCGCCACTGGGGTGGAACTATACCGACGCCATACCCGGAAAATGGGTTGATGGGGTTGCGCCGGGTGGACTGAATGGCGAAATCAGCAGTGTGCTGAACCTTCATCTGATATTAGCATTGAAATATCTGCAACAACTGGAAGAATACGTTGGAGAAAAAGAGTTGGCTGAACGCGCCAAACGAATATCCGGGGAATTGACTGACAAAGTAAATCAGAAGTTCTGGAATGCTGCCCGGGGGATATACGCGGACAACCTGGAACATGATATTTATTCTGAACACGCGCAAATTTACGCTGTTTTGGCAGATATTTTGACAGGAAAACAATTAGAAACAGTAACGAAAGCATTACGCAATGATGCAGATCTGCACCGGGCCAGCCTGTATTTTTCGCATTACCTGTTTGAAGTTTACCGAATATTAGGAATGACAGAAATGTATGAAGCACGTCTGGAAAAAGATTGGGGGAAACTGATAAAAATGGATATGCGCACCGCGCCGGAGCATGACCCCGACACTACCCGGTCGGAATGTCACGCATGGTCAGCGAATCCTATCTACCATTTCTACACCACCACCCTGGGAATACGTCCCATCGGTAATAATTTCAACAAGGTGCTTATCCAGCCATCTCTGGGGTCACTTAATTGGGCAAAGGGCACCATGCAGCATAAACTCGGTGAAATATCCGTTGATTTAAAGAGAAAAGATGATAAATTGTCAGGAGAAATATCATTACCCACAGGTTTAGAAGGTGAATATCGTATTGCCGGCCAAATAATTGTTTTAAAAGCCGGTATAAACATAGTATAATCAGGTGGTAATAAATTAGCCATTATCAGATAAGAATTATCTATTAAAATTAAACAAAAAAATAAGTTGAGAAAGTTTAATATGTCGTTGCTCTGTGGCTAAATAAAATGAAAAAATTAGAGGCAATTGCAAAACCTGTCTCTATTTTCGGAATGCCGGGGACGGCATTCCCTACAGAATAAATAGAAATAGTTGGGTTTTGCAAAAGCCTGTTCAATTTTAAAAATAAAATCCGCAAACCGTAGCGCGGCGAAATATTAATGGCTTTATGGTATGTATAAAAATTAAAGCTACAGAGTAGCGACACCATAAAGTAGAGACGCACGGCCGTGCGTCTCTACCACTATAAATCCTTACTCTTTTTGTACAGATTTGGTTGCTAATGACAAAAATCCTTACATGAAGCAGTCGAAATTATAAGGAAAAATGAATATGAAAAATGAAAAATTTCAATATTGTGGTGACAAATTAAAGGAAATTTCTTTTCCTTTAGGTGGCATTGGTACCGGTTGCATCGGCCTGGCAGGCAACGGGCGTTTAATAGATTGGGAGATTTTTAACCGGCCAAATAAAGGCAGTTATAACGGCTTTTCGCATTTTGCCCTTCGGGTAGAAAAAGACGGTGAAATCATTGATGCCCGCATTTTAAACGGAGATTTTCCGCCGCCATATACCGGACATTTCCCCCTGGGTGCATATGCCAATTTCGGCTTTGGGGTACCAAATCTTTCTATGGCAGGTTTCCCGCATTTTCGCGATCTTACCTTCACCGGTACTTATCCGTTGGCTATTCTTAACTTCATAGACGATACTTTTCCCGGACAGGTACAGATGACCGCTTTTAATCCGTTAATTCCACTTAATGAAGATGATTCCGGCATTCCGGCAGCGTTTTTTGAATTTGAAATAACAAATACATCCGGTGATGCACTTACCTATATGTTGGCAGGGGTATTAACAAATCCGCTGCCACTAAACCAGATAAACCGTTATATTTGTGATAACGATATCCATGCATTGCATTACACCTGTGATAGCCTGACGGCAGATGCGGTCGCTTATGGAGATATGACACTGGCAACAGACGCGACCAATGTAAGTTGGCAGGAATATTGGTATCGTGGTGGCTGGAACGATGCCCAGGAGGTATACTGGCACGACTTCACCACGCCGGGGAAATTAAATAACAGACAATATCCACCGGAAAACGCCGGCGCAGGAAACCACGGCACCATGGCGACCGAGTTTAAACTGTTACCCGGTGAAAAAGAAACGATACGCTTTATAATTTCCTGGAACTTCCCTAATTGCCAGAATTATTGGAATCCGGCACCGGAAAAATGTAACTGTTCGTCAGATAATTGCGCGCCTAATACCTGGAAAAACTATTATGCCACCCAATTTGCCGATTCCCGCGCCAGTGCAATTTACGCATTAAAGAAATGGGACCGGTTATCAACAGAAACCAGACGTTTTACGGAAGCGTTATTCTCTTCTGATTTGCCGGCAACAGCATTGGACGCTATCTCCGCGAATATCTCCATCTTAAAATCACCCACTGTGTTGCGGTTGGAAGATGGTACTTTTTATGGTTGGGAAGGATGCCACCCATCTGCCGGATGTTGCGAAGGTTCATGCACCCACGTTTGGAACTATGCCCAGGCGTTGCCATTTTTATTTCCACGGTTGGAACGCAGCATGCGCGATGCAGATTATAAATATAATTTATTTGATCATGGTGGCCTGCCGTTTCGGTTGCAATTACCACTGGGACGCACTAACGGTGCTGGGAAAATGGGTATTCGCGCCTGCGCCGATGGCCAGTTCGGCGGGATTATGAAAGTATACCGCGACTGGAAAATATGTGGTGATACCGAATGGCTGAAAGAATTATGGCCGGTACTTAAAGCAGTTATCGGGTATGCCTGGCACCCGGATAATCAGGATAAATGGGACCCGAATAAGACAGGGGTATTATGGGGTCGCCAACACCATACCCTTGATATGGAACTATTCGGACCTAATTCATGGTTAACAGGTTTTTATCTTGGCGCGTTAAAGGCCGGCGCGGAAATGGCCGACGCCTTGGATGATAAAGAAACAGCGAATGAATACCGCGAAATATTTGCCCGGGGCAAAGCGTGGGTAGATGCTAATTTATTTAACGGTGAATATTATTACCAAAATATAAATCTGAATGACAAACAATTACTGGAATCATTTGATGCCATTAACCCTTATTGGAGCGATGAACATGGTGAAATAAAGTATCAGGTGGGTGAAGGCAGTATTATTGACCAGGTATTGGCACAATGGCATGCGGAATTGTATGGATTAGGTGATATTTTTGATAAATCACAAACCGAAATGGCGTTACAGTCGTTATGGAAATATAATTATGTTCCGTCAATGCGACATGCTTATAATCCATGGCGTATTTTCAGCATCAACGACGAATCCGGCCTGGTAATATGCAGTTATCCAAAAGGTAGCAGAAAGCCCGTGATACCAGTACCATACACCCAGGAGACAATGTGTGGATTTGAATACGCTGCCGCCATACATATGATTAACCATGGCATGGTTAATGAAGGCATGACGATTGTTAAAGCAATACGTGACCGATTTGACGGAGAAAAGCGAAACCCATGGAATGAAATTGAATGTGGCAGCAACTACGCGCGTTCCATGGCAAGTTACGCACTGCTTAATGTCTATAGTGGTTTTGAATTTGATATGCCAAAAGGACGAATAGGTTTTCACCCGATAAATGATGATTTCCAATCTTTCTGGTCATTGGATTCCGGATGGGGTATTTATAACCAACAACAAAATAAAATTTCATTATCAATAATCGCCGGTCATATAAAGCTAAATGAACTTGACCTGACAATAATTAATTGCCGAAATGATATTAAAGTAATTAAATGTGGAAATGCTGATAATAAAAATATACCGGTGAATATTAAAATAGATGGGAATCAGGTGAAAATTATATTTGAAACAACTTTAACTATTGATAGTGGAGAAAAAATAACAATTGAAATTATTTAAACCAGGACCTTCGCTTAAGGTCACTTCGGCAGGCTCAGTAACCGATTGCTGAACCTGTCGAAACGACTATCTCCTGTTATATTTCTATCAACAGGGAAAGTCCTGTTAAAGCTATTATCAATAATAATATCAACGCAAAATATCCACCTTGTTTACTATGATAAAAACTGTTAAAATCTATATCAGCCCAAAGTGGGTAAATTTATCAATGGCATCAGGATAATCGTGTATGGCCGATACAACAAATCCAAATGTAAAACCAGCAACAACGATGCCGTTGTCATTTGACGATTTGTATCGACAATACGAGAAAAATATATTTAATCTTATTTATCGTACTATTGGCGATTATGAAGACGCAATCGACTTAACATCACAAACATTTTTACACGCATTACGGGCATTTGACCGGTTTCGCGGTGATGCACAGGCATATACATGGTTATATCGGATAGCAGTAAATCTTTGTAAAAATTATTTTCGCAAAAAAGACAGCGACGCAAAATATCGTTTTTTCTCATTGGATGATACCACAAAAGATGATGGCGAAACTATAGACAGAGACATAGAAGATAATACCAATGAACCGGAAAGAGTTATTGAAAACACCGAATTACAGCAGTTGTTGCAAACAGCAATAAATAATCTTTCACCTGATTTGCGTACTGTCATTTTATTAAGAGATGTACAGGGATTAAGTTATCAGGAGATATCTGATGCTGTGGATTGTAGCCTGGAAGCTGTAAAAAGCCGAATATTTCGTGCGCGTGGACAATTGCGTAAAGAATTGTCGCCGTATTTACATATAGACGAAGAATAAAACGGAGAAAAAATGAATAAAATTTTAATATTAACCATTTTGTTATTAACCATCATCACTGTCGCAATGGCAGATGATAAAGAAAGAATAATCATTAAGGAACTTAGGATATTAAACCAGAATAACGCGTTTTTGTCTGTTGGTGATGCCGTCAAAGACAAATGCTACCGGGATATTAAGTCCAAAGTCGGTGGGATTTATACGCCGGAACAGGCAGATGAAGATGATTTAACTTTAGCGGGGATAGGATGGTTCTTTAAAGCTTTTCACAAAACAGAAGAGGTTGATGGTGGTATCAGGCTTATCTTCAACGTAGTTGAAAACCCGATTATTGATAATATCATCATTAGTGGAAATACAGTTTTTACCAGCGATGAATTAAAAGCATTAATCCCTTTGAAAAAAGGGAAAGTTATGAATTACCCCGGCAAGTTGAAATCCATGGACAGAATAAGAAAAAAATATGAAGACGCGGGATATTCATTGGGCGATATTAAAATAATGGCCTTAATGCCAAATGTTACAATTGAACAAACAAAAGCTGTAAATGATATTACAAAACTCGGGTTTTCTATACCGGCAAATAGAAGCGACCTGATGATCGAGATTTTGGAGACTAAAATTGACGACATCATCATAAAAGATATGACCAAAACCAAAGAATATGTCATACGACGGGAATTAACCGTAAAACCCGGTGATCTTTTTTATGATAACTCGCTACGTAAATCACTGGCTAATCTGAATCGACTGGGTATTTTCCAGGATGTTAATGTTGATTTACAGTCCAGTAAGTTAGGAACCATTAATACCATATTTAAAGTACATGATGCCCGCAGTGGCAACGTTGGTTTAGGTGTCGGGTATAGTCCGACAGAAAATTTCAGTGGAATGCTTAATTTCTCTGACAATAATTTATTTGGCACCGCGCGCAGTGTATCCGCAAGCCTACAAATTGGCCAAACAACCAGTTATAACCTTAACTACAACAACCCGTGGATAGACAGTCATCATACCTCATTTAACGCGGGTATTTATGATACTCAAACCATCACCCAGATGGTGGCAGGCGCGAACACTTATTCGTATACAGAAATGCGCAAGGGGCAACGTGTTGGATTTGCGCGCCCTTACGGCAATTGGTCACATGGTGTTTCATTCCGTCTGGATAAAGTATATGGTACAGATTTACCAGTTGGTACCGCATCATACCTTGACCCGCTAATTAATGACATTCAGTCAGAAAAACATAACCGTACAATCACCCTGACATCACAACGGGATACGCGAAACTCATGGATTAATGCCAAACAAGGGGATTATTTATTACTATCCAGCGAAATAGCAGGATTCGGTGGCGATTCTAACTTCTCTAAATGGGAAGGTGAATATCGGTATTTCCTGCCATTGGATAACAAGAATAGTAAAAAAATATCTACAAAAGAGAAGACGCTAACTCCGGATGAAGAAGAAGCTGCTCTGGTAGCGGATGACGAAACGAATAATAACGCAACTGAGACTGCTGCGAAACCGGAATTTACCACTAAAGACGATACGAAATTTGTATTAGCAAGCCGTGTTCAATCCGGATACATCACCGGTACTTCGCCATTTCTTGACCAGTTCCGCATGGGTGGCACCGACACCCTTCGCGGTTATGAAGAAGATTCTTTCCCCGGGGTAAATAAACTGTTATTCAATACCGAATTGCGATACCAACCAACTGAAATCATTCAATTCGCTTTATTCGCGGATTATGGTGATGCCTGGGGTGGCAAATTTGCGGAAATGGTAAAAGCAGATACAAAATTGCGGATGAGATTCAGTTATGGACTTGGATTACGGGTTATGGTACCCATGTTAGGACCTATCAGATTTGATTACGGACTGACCCCCAGTGGCAAAAACCGATTTATCTTCGGCATCGGGTCAATTTATTGAAACTATTTAGTTAAAATTAGGTCATATATTATGCGAATAGATCGTTTCGCTAAAATAAAAAAAAAGAGGTAATCATGAAAACAGTCGTAAAGTTACTGGTATGTATGTTAATCAGCAGCATATCAATCGTGGCAATCGCCGCCCCTTCCACAGTTGCTAGCAGCATTGGTTTTGTTGATGATCAACAAATACAAAAAGAGTACAAGGGTTCGAAAAAAGCAGCAGAAATATGGAAAGCATTTATTGATGATAAACGTGCTTCTATTACCATCCTGCAAGACGCAATTGGTTTGAATAAAGAACAGACCGGTGAATATCTGCAACTTACCAAACCATCACAAATGGTAGTAAATACCAAACGAATAGAAGAATTAAAAGCAATAGCGAAAAAGACCCTTGATGATTTAGGAAAATTAGAAGAAAAGAAAAAATCTGACACCAAATTGACTGACGAAGAACAGAAACAGTTAGACGCTTTATCACCTATAAAAGATGCCGGCAACGCCGCTTATGAAGCCGCCATGCAAAAAACTGATGAAGAAGTTTCTACAAAACGTGAACTTTTAGTATCAACCATCGATAATGCACGAACTGTTGCTATGGAAAAAGTAGGGAAAACAAAGAAATTATCAGCTATTCTGCAGAAAGAAATTCAGGTAGGGGAAAACGCCACTATCAAGACTTTACTTTGGGGTGGAATTGATGTTACTGCTGATGTTGTAGCCGCCATGAATGCCGGATACACAGAAAATCTCTTTGATGAAAAGAAACCAGGTGCTAACAATAAATAAGCATAAACCATACGATATACGTAACGCCGGGCTGTGGGGATTTTTCTCCATAGCCCTTGCGCTATTAATACCCGGTTGTAATAAGCCAATAGTAACGCCAACATCCACCACATTGGCATGGGTAAGGTTACCTGTACTTGCCCGTAAACATCCATCTATGCGACAAATAAACGATATAGACCGACAATTGATATTACTTAACAAGCAGATACATCGCGCAGGCGGGATAATTATGCCAAACTCGCCAGAAATTAAGGTTACAATATTCCCCTTGCCCGCTTTAAATATGCCGCTTGATATTAAAGTTGATTCGAAAAAAATTGATAAGGTTTTCCAGATAGAATTAGCGGCAGCCGAAAAGTTGATTCAACGAAAATTTAGCCGACGTCGTGACCTTGCACGTAACGACGCGGAAATTGAGATGAATAAAAAAAATAACGAGAAAAGCATTCAACTGAAAGATGAATTGTATAATATCAAATTAAAAATCGCGAAAGAAAATAGCATACCAATCAGAAGTGCGCAGTTAAACCGTGATAATATAACCCGGATACGTAAAAACGAAGAGAGAGCCAATTTAATAGGCATAACAAAAGCCGATTTAGATGTCGCTGAACAAAAATATAAAGATGCGAAAAAGAAACTTGAAACAGATATTGAGGCAGCAGAAGAATTAAGCGCATCCAAATTTGAAACATTTAAAAATGGATCTGAAATTGAAAAAAATAATATAATCGCAGAAAAGATAAAGATTTTAGATGAAGAATTAGAAGAAGAATTAGATGAATTGCGTAAACAAAAACAGCAGGAAATGGATGCGGATAATCGTCTTGTCTCCGCGCCGGAATCACCACGAAGCGTGCCAATACCACCGGATGTAAGGATGGATGACAGTAGCGACGCCAAAGCAACCGCAAAATTACAAAAACAACGGGATTACAACAGAAACAACAAAAAAATATTGTTAATTCGTAATGATATGTTGAATTTATTGAAAAAAAGAAAAAAAATCGAAGAATTAATTAAGAAAGATACTCAACAGGCTATAAACTCCCTTGGCGAAATTCACGGATTTAATATACGATACATAGGCACCTACGGTGCAAAAGATATAACAACCGAAGCGACAGAATGGTTAAACAAATATTGGGGCAAATAAATGATTAAAATGACACTGGCTGAATTAGCCGCAATAATAAACGCGGAAATATGTGGCGGTAATGCCGACGCGGAAATAACCGGGGTAACCGGTTATGACATCGCCGGTGAGTCTGATGTTACCTTTGTAATGGATGAACGCAGATTATTGTTGGCAGAAAAATCCAGTGCAGTTGCAATTATTGCCCCTTATAATTTAACATCCAATGAAAAGACATTGCTCTATGTTGATGATCCCCGTTCTGCCTTTGGTTACGCCCTTCAACTATTTGACTGGCGTCGCAAACCTATTCCCTGCGTTGAAAGGGACGCGCATGTTGCCCAATCAGCAATGATACACGCACGGGCATACATCGGCGCAGGTGCGGTAATTGGAGAAAGAGCGATTATAAGCGATGGCGCGATTATCGGTGCAAATACATACATTGGCGACGGCGTGGAAGTAGGCCAGGAAACTATCGTTTACCCGAATGTATCAATCTACGCCCATTGTATAATAGGAAACGGGGTAATACTGCACAGTGGCACAGTAATAGGCGCAGATGGTTTTGGTTATCAACCCGGCGAAAATGGATGGCAGAAAATACCTCATCTGGGATATGTTATAATTGAAGATGATGTTGAGATAGGCGCTAATACAACAATTGACCGCGGAACATCCGGCACAACAGTAATTGGTCGCGGAACAAAAATTGATAATTTGGTGCAGGTTGGACATAATGTGAAAGTTGGTGAGAACAGCATGATAATTTCGCTGACTGGATTAGCCGGTAGTGTTGAAATTGGAAATAATGTAATAATAGCCGGACAAACCGGCATACTCGACCATGTTAAGATAGGCGATAACAGCAGGATTGCGGTACGAACAGGAGTAACAAAAGATTGCCCATCCGGCGAAACCTACTCCGGATTCCCTGCACAACCACACCGTGAAGAACTAAAAATGCAGGCAGCAATGAGAAAATTACCGGATTTAATTTTGCGCGTTAAAGAATTAGAAAAGAAAATACAGGAATTAGAACAAAATTCAAAGTTGTAAAATAGCACGAAATACGAAAACTTATAACTACATTTAGATAGTTCCACTAAAATTCCAACATGGGGCAGGCAAGATGCCTG